>CAMYNZ010000081.1 GCA_947259865.1 uncultured Desulfobacterales bacterium
TTTTAGGTGAATAGATGATGGATAAAATCTTTTTTTACTCAGCCATATATTTAAGCGTTATCATGGCAGTATCCCTGTACCGGGCAGTGTTCGGGCCGACGATTCTGGACCGCCTCATCGGTGTAAATGCCATTGGCAGCAAAACGACAGTACTGTTGATTTTTATAGGGCTGATCTATCACAGAGTGGACTTGTTCATCGATATAGCCCTGGCCTATGCCATGTTGAATTTCATTGCGGTTCTGGCCGCTTCAAGATTCTTTCAGAAAAGAAAAGGCCTGTATGATGAAACACCACAAAAGTAACAACAGCTATATTGGTTTAGCTGGTTAAATTGGTTGCAATTGTTTTAAAGGTTCGGATCATGAATCGCCGGTAATCGTTTTCGCCAAACGAATGAAACAAATTTAACAAATCGAACAAATAAGACTATAGAAAAATGAACATTCTCGTGATTGTATTCTTGATAATCGGATTACTTTTTTTTACAGGCGGTGCGGTCGGTATCATACGAATGCCGGATTTTTACACCCGACTTCATCCGGCTGGAAAACTCGATACTATGGGAATTCTCATGACGATGATTGCGGTGGCCTTATACAATCTTGATGAATTCTCTATCGGTACGATCCTGACAAGTTTAAAAATTATTTTAATAGTAGCATTCCTTTTTATAACCAGCCCTACGGCCACCCATGCCATTGTGGACGCAGGTGTTAGAGCGGGTCTCGGTCCATGGACCAAAGAAGAAAGAAAGAGGGAAGATGGCCTGGCAACTTGATCATATAATACTGAGCTTGGTTATCATTTTAGCTATCGGTGCAATAACCGTAAAAGATCTTTTAGGTGCCGCAATCCTGTTTGGTGCTTACAGCTTCATGATGTGCCTTCTTTGGGCCATAATGGGGGCGGTGGATGTGGCCTTCACCGAGGCTTCGGTGGGTGCCGGCGTAAGCACGGTTTTTTTTGTGGCAGCGGTTTTTCGCACTACCCAAAGGACAAAAGATTGAAAGTCGTCGGTTTAATAATGGTAATTTTGTGCGGATGTCTGTTAATTTACGGGACTGTTGATTTCCCAGATTGGGGGGATCCGGCGTCTCCGGCAAGTACTCACGTATCCCCTTATTATATCGAAACGACTATGGATGATACCTCCGTTCCGAATATCGTCACTGCCGTTCTGGCCGACTATCGGAGCTATGATACCATGTTCGAGACCATCGTTATTTTTTGCGCCGGCATCGCCTGTATCTTTTTGCTGAGAACTTACACCCATAAATCCCCGGAAACGCGTTTGTATCGTCATGCCCCCACGGGAATTATACTGCGGATCAAAAAAGACGGTAAATTACCCGAAGAATCAACCGAATTTGAAAGGGTTGACTTGCAATGGGTCCCCTATGATTTGATCATTAGAACAGCCAGCCGTCTGGTCGTCCCATTTGTTCAGCTCTTTGCGTTATATGTGATTGCCCATGGACATCACAGCCCCGGTGGTGGATTCCAGGGCGGGGTTATCCTGGGCGCCACATTTATCCTGTACGCCATATCGCACGATCTCAGAGCGACTATAAACCGAATGAGTGAAAAGGCTGTGGTTTTTTTGTCTGCCCTAGGTGTTTTTATTTATGCCGGTACGGGTGCCCTTTGTCTTTTTTTGGGAGTAAATTTTCTGGATTACAGCGGACTGGCGACCGTACTCGGAGTTGATCCGGTTACAGCACGCTCGCACGGAATGCTTATCGTTGAATTAGGCGTTGGTATCGCTGTGATGGCCGTGATGGTGTCCCTGTATTACAATTTATCTTCTGTCGGAAAACAGGATGAAGGCCTTTAAACATGGATGATCTGCTTGCCATCATAATCTCGAAATACAACTTCTGGGTATACATCGTTTTGATGATGATTGGCTTTTATGCCATCATCACCAAAAAAAACCTGGTGAAAAAGATCATCGGTATGAACATCGTTCAGACCGCCATCATCCTTTTTTATATCTCCATTGGTGCCAAACGGGGGGCAACCCTCCCCATTATCGAACACGGCCACGATGCGGGCGCACATGCGGTCCATGCCGCCGACTACATCAACCCCTTGCCCCATGTGTTGATGCTGACCGCCATCGTGGTTGCCGTTGCCACCCTGGGTGTCGCGCTGGCCCTGGCCATAAAAGTTTATCGGCAGTACAACACCCTTGAAGAGGACGAGATCCACACTCAAATCAGAGAACAATGAATCTGGATCTAAGGTTGCGTCCCAGAAATGAGTTATAAATTGTAACACAAGGTTTGAAAGGTTTTTGCGAACGCCATTGAGCATTTTGGGATTAAGATGCCTGTTGTAGCGGGGCGTTAAATCCGCCATCGGCGGATGAACCCGCCAATGAACGTTGGCGGGTAAAAATCAAAAGCTGTCTGGGTCCCGAGCGCGAGCGAAGTCGCGTTCTTTTGATTTAGCCCCGTTGCAACAGGCATCCCCAAAATGGTCGCAAACGGGAGCAAAAAATTTTTTTTAAACCGTATCAAGACGATTCAACCTTATTTTCTGGGACGCAACACAAGAAAACCTGAACCGCAAAACATTTTTACCGGTTTTCCCGGGTGAGGCAGTTAATCATGGTATCCAAGGAAGATTTAAAAAGCATACTGGTTTTGAGATATCTCACCGATGAGATGCTCGACAAGGTTACCCGCATCGTGGATATTCTCAATTTTGAAGAACGCGAAGTTATTTTTAGAGAAGGTGACAAAGGTACTCGCTTTAATCTATTGAAACGAGGAAAAGTGGTTTTAGAAAAGCGGATATCTGACAAATTAAGTTTTACCGCCGGCTCCGTCAAACCGGGTTACTCCTTTGGCTGGTCTGCCATGCTTGAACAAGGGAATTATACATTGCATGCCATCGCCGCCGAGCCCTGTGAGGTATATTCAATAAAGGGAGAAAAACTTAAAAAGCTCATAGAGGAAGACCATACCATGGGCTACATACTGAACCAGGGACTGCTTAGAGTTCTCAAGCAACGCCTGGATAACCGAACGGAACAATTTATTCGGGTGCTCACTCAACATCCTGACATTAAAAGCCTTGATGATGACCAGTAATTGGCCAGTTGAAAAATGATCCAGCAACTCCCCGTCATAATTATCGTATTCCCGTTAGTATTATCATTCTTTATATTTGTAGCTGGCTGGTGGAATAAAAAGTTTTGTTTTACCCTGGCCATAATAGCTCTCTCTGTCTGTACAATCTCATCCGTTGGCATCCTTAATACTGTTATAAAACAAGGGACCATTCATTACTGGCTGGGGGGCTGGGAGCCTCCCTGGGGCATCGAATACCTGGTGGACCACTTCAGTGCCCTGATGCTGGCACTGGTGTCATCTCTCAGTCTTCTCGTGGCGATCTCCACAAAAAGAAATGTTGAAACAGAACTGCCTGATAAAATCCCCTCATTTTGGAGCCTTTATGTTTTATTGATTACCGGCCTGCTTGGCATCACGATCACCGGTGATATGTTTAACCTGTTTGTCTTACTGGAAGTGGCTTCCTTGGCGGCGTATGCCCTGATTGCCATGGGAGAAAAACATGCCACCTATGCCAGTTTTCGCTACATCGTAATCGGTACCATCGGAGCAAGTTTGTATCTTTTGGGGATCGGATATTTATACATTGTCACCGGTTCACTGAATATGACAAATTTATCTCAAATATTACCCGATCTTTATCAATCAAAGGCCGTAATGGTGGGCTTTGCATTCATTTTACTCGGGGTTTGCATAAAGATGGCGCTTTTCCCGCTGCACGTCTGGCTGCCTGACGCTTACACCCAGGCGCCCTCGGCGGTAAGTGCCACGATAGCACCTTTGATGACCAAGGTGATGGCTTACGTGTTGATTCGGGTCCTTTTCACTGTGTTCAAACCTGAATATCCCATTCAGAATTTACATGCCACAGATATTCTGTCCTGGATCGGCACGATTGCCATATTATTCGGCGGGATATTGGCCCTTTCACAATCCGATTTTAAAAAGATGCTATCCTACATCATCGTAGCTGAAATCGGTTATATCGTCGGGGGTATCGGAATTGCTAATGCCACTGCCATCAAGGGAGCCATTTTCCATATCGTAAATGATGCCATCATGGTGGCCTGCCTTTTTTTGGTAGCGAGCATGGTGACGTATAAGACCAAGGGTCATCAGATTTCAAACTTTAAAGGCATATTCCGTAAAATGCCCTATAGTGCTGCCATATTTACCGTGGGGGCTCTGGCGGTAATTGGTGTGCCACCGACTTGCGGGTTCTTTAGCAAGTGGTATTTACTGTTGGGCGGCATCCAGGCCAATCACTGGGCATTTGTGATCGCCCTGCTAATTTGTACCCTAATAAACGTGGCCTTATTTTTTAGGATTTTCGATGTCGGCCTTTATCTGCATGCTTTCCAGCATGAACCGGAATCTGAAGGACTAACATCATCTTCGCAATCGCACGAGGCCCCACTGATCATGTTAATCCCGGCAGCTATGATCGCAATCGCAATAATAGTCATCGGCATTTACAATCAGTCGATATTGGATAACATAATCAAATTCGCCGTTCCCTTGGGATTATAGATAGGAGGCACTTGCTGTAACCGGGAAAAGAAACGATGGAATATCTTACCATGGAATACAGGCCGTTATTGGCCATTTTAGCTCCAGCAGTTGTGTCTTTGCTAATTGTGTTGACCGGAAAACGTCCCAACCTGAGAGAGAGCTGGACATTGCTCGGCAGTTTGGTGCTCTTTGCGACCGTCATTTCAATCAATCCGTTTGTATTAAAACAGGGGCCTCTCAGCCTCACCCTGTTTAAACTATTGCCGGGAGTAGATTTTGCATTTAAGGCCGATGCTTTCGGTCTTATTTTTGCTACCACATCATCATGCCTGTGGATTTTAGTTTCGTTTTATTCAATCGGTTACATGCGATCACTGAAGGAACACGCCCAAACGCGTTATTATTTCTCGTTTGCGGTGGCACTGGTTGGTGCAATTGGAATCGCTTTTTCCGCCAATCTGGTTACCATGTTCGTGTTCTATGAAATTCTAACCATCTCTACATATCCTTTGGTGGCCCACGAAGAGTCTCCTGAGGCCATCTCAGCCGGCCATAAATATCTTGCCTATCTGCTGACCAGCGGCTTATTTTTCCTGGTCGCTATTTTAGTAACCTATCTTACGGTGGGAACGACGGATTTTCACCCCCAGGGAATTTTAAAAACAGCACTGGGTTCAACCTCAAAACTCACGTTGCAAATCGTATTTTTTTGCTTTCTCATCGGATTCGCCAAGGCCGCCTGGATGCCTTTGCACGCCTGGCTTCCGAGTGCTATGGTCGCCCCCACACCCGTAAGTGCACTGTTACACGCAGTAGCCGTTGTGAAAGCAGGCGTTTTCGGAATTATACGGATCGTCTGCTATATATATGGTATCGATGTAATGCAATCGTTGGGTCTGGGCTTGGCGCTTGCCTGCGTGGCTGCCTTCACAATACTGGTGTCCAATCTTTACGCCATCGGGCAACATAACCTCAAACGGATGCTGGCCTACTCTACCATAAACCAGCTGTCCTTTATCATTTTAGGTGTCGCATTGCTGAGTCCTATGGCCGTGACCGGTGCTATGATTCATATCCCTTTTCACGGCTTTATGAAAATAACGTTATTTCTTTGTGCCGGAGCGATAACCGCGATTACAGGTAAACGAGACATCAGTGATATGAAAGGAATCGGCCGAATCCTGCCGGTAACCATGTTTGCCTTTATCATCGGTGCTTTTGGCATGGCCGGTGCACCCCCACTGGCCGGATTTATCAGTAAATGGCACATTTCCCTGGGGGCGATTCAATCCGGGCAGATGGTTTTTCTGCTCGTTATATTAATCGGGTCGCTGCTGGACGTCATTTATTTCTTTCCGGTAATCAGAACGGCTTTTTTCGGCAAAATCCCGGAAAATCAGGTAATCAAGGGAGACCTGGAAGAAAAGGTGGATTTGTATTCCGAACAACCCCGATCTATCGAAGCCCGGCGGCCCCTTTATCTCTTCATGGTTGTGCCCCTATTCATAACCGCAATATTCTCTATATTATTGTGCCTGTTTCCACGGATGTTTTACATTTATGATCTTGCGCTGGCAGCCGTTGAAAATATATTTGGAGGCATGTAACAATGAACCGGTTTAGAAAATATCCTACCAAATTCCTGTGGCCAATGTTTTATGGGGCCATGATTTTGAGTCTTATACTGGATTTAATTCTGCTTTACCTGCATATTTTTCATTATCATTTTCCATTTCAATATATTCCCGAATTCTTCGCCCTGTTCGGTCTGTTCGGCTGTATGCTGTTAATCCTTATCGCCAAAGGACTGGGTTATTTTATTGTTACCGATGAAAATTATTATGAAAGGCGCTCAAGGAGATTATAATGGTCGAGTGGATCCATCCAGGTGTAATAATTTTTCTCGGCGGGTTCCTCATCCCATTTATTAAGCCGAAAAAATTAAAACAGGCATACTTTCTGTTGCTGCCCATAGCCGGGTTGATAATCCTCATCTTTACCTCCCTGGGCGCATTTGGCGCCATACCCCCATGGCCTCAGTCCCTCCACAAATTTAATATTCCCTTTTTGAAATACACCCTTACCCTGGCTCGCATAAATAAACTGAGTATGCTTTTCGCCTATGTATATGTCATTGCGGCCTTTTGCATGAACCTTTATGCCTTGAAAGCCAAAAGCGATTGGGAACATGTTGCCGCCATGATTTATGTCGGCAGCGCCTTGGGGGCGGTCTTTGCCGGAGATTTTTTCACGCTGTTTTTTTTCCTTGAAATTATGTCCTGGGCACCTTTTTTTCTCCTCATGTTTAGAGGAACAAAAAGGTCCATGGGAGCGGCCATCCGCTATATCTTGTGGCATCATTTCAGCGGGGTATGCGTGTTGGCCGGGATTCTGATGCACGTCCATCAGACGGGTTCCATTGAATTTACCCACATGCCCTGGGGCTGGGGGGGGCAATATCTGGGATACAACCTTATGCTCCTGGGCTTTATTGTAAATGCTGCCACAGCTCCCTTCCATTCATGGCTGGCGGATACGTATTCTGAAGCCAGTCCCAGCGGTTCCATATATATGACCGCCTATACGACCAAGACCGCGGTATTCTGTTTGATTATCACTTTTTCAGGCACCGAGCTTTTAATGTGGATGGGTACAATAACCGCCTTGTTTGCGGTGATTATGGCGGTATTGGAGACTGACGGCAGACGGATGCTCTCCTACCACATCATTTCTCAGGTCGGCTACATGGTGGCCGGGGCAGGAATAGGAACCGCAATGGCAATTAACGGAGCCGCCGCCCACGCCTTTTGTCATATCATTTACAAGGCATTGCTCTACATGGGGGCAGGCTGTCCCCTTTTGGTGGTAGGTACGTCTAAATTTAATAAATTAGGCGGCTTGTATAAATATATGCCTTTTTCTTTTTGGTTGACGATAATCGGCGGTCTTTCGATTTCGGGCTCTCCGATTTTCAGCGGTTTTATCAGCAAGACGATGACGATAGAAGCTGCTGAGTTAATCCATAGGCCCATTATATTCTTAATGCTTGAAGGCGCTTCAATTGGAACTTTCCTTTCTACCACTCTGAAACTGCCCTGGAACATCTGGCTGCAGGGAAAGTCTGAACCCCCCACAGAAATAAGAAACAAATTAAAAGATTCAGCCGTAAACACACCGCTGCATATGTTAATAGCGATGGGCATATTAGCATTTTTGTGCCTTTTACTGGGGGTATATCCAAATGTGCTCTATCAGATGCTTCCCTATCCGGTTGAGTTCGTGCCTTATACCGCTACGCGCGTCTTTTCGATAATCCAGTTGTTCATATTTACCTTTTTGGGATTTTGGATTCTAAGAAAAATGTTACACGGGCACCAAACTTATACACTCGATACTGACTGGTTTGTGAGGATTCCCGGCACGTGGTTTTTACAATTCTGCAAAGGGCCACTGATAAGCCTGGGGACGATGCTTGACCGCAATATTTTGAATTTGACCCATTCGATTGTCGCTTCCATCAGAAATCCGAGACTCGAATCTACAATGACACCGAGGGCCATCGGTCTTGGCATTTTTATAATCCTTGCCCTTTTTTCGCTTTTTCTGGTTACGAATATTTAAATTCTTCCTGTTGGAAACTAACCGGCCTGCATTCCCAGACCCAATGAGCTAAGAGGATTCAGGCAGGCAGGTATCGTGATGGCCAATAAAAGCTTGAATCATTCTCACGATTGCACCGGCTTGTGGCAATATATTTTTGAGCATCGCTCTAATGAACCGCTATTGACATTACGGGAATGATGTTCTATCTATGAAAATTTTTAAAAAGGAGACATATTATGAGCAAGGAGGAATTTCTGTTCACATCCGAATCGGTGACCGAAGGACATCCCGACAAGGTCGCCGACGCCATCTCGGACTCTATTCTGGACGCAATCATGGCCCAGGATACGAAATGCCGGGTGGCCTGCGAAACCATGGTCACCACCGGCATTGCCCTTATTGCAGGGGAAATAACGACCGATTGCTATGTTGATATCCCGCGGGTCGTGCGGGATACCATCCGTGAAATTGGGTATCATTCGTCCTTGATGGGTTTCGACTGGCAGACCTGTTCGGTCATCACCAGCATCGACCAGCAGTCACAGGATATCGCCCAGGGTGTAAACATCGGTGAGGGTTTATTTAAAGAGCAAGGGGCCGGGGATCAGGGCCTGATGTTCGGATACGCAACCAGCGAGACACCGGAGCTTATGCCCATGCCCATCATGTTCGCTCATAAAATCTGCCGGCGTCTGGCGACGGTTCGAAAAAATGGCGCCCTTGATTTTTTGAGACCCGATGGCAAGTCCCAGGTTACTATCGAATACGAAAACGGAGAACCTAAACGGGTGGATACCGTGGTGATTGCCGCCCAGCATAAACCGGATGTCAGCTACGAGGATTTAAGAGAGTCTATTGTCGAGGAAGTCATCAAAAAGGTCATTCCAGTGGACATGACCGATGGTGATACCAAATACTTTATCAACGCCACCGGCAAATTCGTGGTCGGGGGACCAATGGGGGATTGCGGTCTGACGGGGCGCAAAATCATTGTAGATACATATGGCGGACAGGGAAGCCATGGGGGCGGTTGTTTTTCCGGTAAGGATCCATCCAAGGTGGACCGCAGCGCGTCTTACATGGCGCGGCACATCGCCAAGAATATAGTCGCCGCCGGCCTGGCAAAAAAATGCGAGGTTCAAATTGCTTACGCCATCGGCGTGGCCCAGCCCGTTTCGGTGATGGTCGACCTGATGGGCACCGGTACAATACCCAAGGTAAAAGTGGAAAAAATAATCAGAGAGGTTTTTGATTTAAGACCAGCTGCAATCATTGAATACCTGGACCTGTTGCGCCCGATCTTTCGCAAGACTTCGGCCTATGGGCATTTCGGACGCATTGAACCTGAATTCACCTGGGAGAAGACAAACAAGGTTGAAGAGATACGGAAATCGGCGGGATTATAAAGCTAAGGATGGTATTCTTCGTATTGAATGGGCAAATCAGAACATGCCGGTTCTAAACCGTATTCGAAAGCGGTTTGCAAAAGAAAAACCGTTGAAAGGTATCCGAGTTGGCGCCTGTTTGCACGTCACCACCGAAACGGCATCTTTGATGCAGACCTTAAAAGCCGGTGGTGCTAAAGTTGTTTTGTGCGCCTCCAATCCCCTGAGCACGCAAGACGATGCCGCCGCATCCTTGGTCAAACATGACAAGATACCCGTCTTTGCCATCAAGGGCGAAAACAACAAAACCTATTACGCCCATATCAATTCTGTTTTAAATACCAAACCCCAATATACTATGGATGACGGCGCCGATCTGGTTTCGGTGTTGCACACGGATCGCTCAGATCTTCTGCCCGTTGTCAAAGGAGGCACCGAGGAAACCACCACCGGTGTCATTCGGCTCAGAAGTATGGCAGCAGATGGTGTTTTGCAGTATCCTATCATTGCTGTTAACGATGCTCAGACAAAACATTTTTTCGACAACCGTTATGGTACCGGCCAAAGTACCATCGACGGAATTATCCGGGCTACCAATCGTTTGCTGGCCGGGGCTTATTTTGTTGTCTGCGGCTATGGATGGTGCGGTCGGGGAGTTGCCATGCGGGCCCGGGGTATGGGGGCCAACGTTATTGTTACCGAAGTAGATCCGCTGCGAGCGCTTGAAGCCGTTATGGATGGTTTTACGGTTATGCCGATCCAAAAAGCTGCCACAGTTGGTGACTTCTTTTGTACCCTGACCGGTGATATCAATGTCATCCGAAAGGAACATTTCCAGAAAATGAAAAGCGGCGCCATAGTATCCAACTCCGGTCATTTCAACGTGGAATTAGACCTTCAAGGATTAAAAAGCCTGTCAAAATCAAGACGGATAATCAGACCCTTTGTGGAAGAATATTTACTCAAAAATGGTCGCCGGATAAATGTCCTGGGCGAGGGTCGATTGATCAATCTGGCGGCCGCCGAGGGTCATCCTTCCAGTGTAATGGATATGAGTTTTGCCAACCAGGCTCTCTGTATTGAGTATATGGTGAAAAGCAAAAAAACACTCACAAAAAATGTCTATCCGGTCCCCGAAGTAATTGACAAACGCATAGCCAAAGAAAAACTGGCGGCAATGGGTGTGGCCATCGACAGGCTTACAGTTGAGCAGAAAAATTATCTGGCCTCATGGACCATGGGAACGTAAGGGAGTGTTTGCATTCAAAACCGTCAGTACCCTGACGGCGGCGCAGAGGACTTGCTCATTATGCTCACAGGAGAGAGTGTGCTAAAGTTGGAAGTGAACTAAAGTGCCTAAAGCCCGCCCTGGTGCGACTCGTTTTTGTATGGTTATTCGGGGCAGGTATTACCAAAATCCGGGCATTGGGGGTAAAATGCATCGGTGATCGGTCTGGGCCAGGGTTAATGAATTCTGTCATTTTTATAATTGATGGAGCGAAGTGACACCTTAACTTTAGGCACTTCGAACTTTAGTGCATTTTAGGCACTTACCTTTGTCGTTATCACCTGCTCAACCATAGTTTTTTAAGAGGCGGCGGATCTACCGGATACAATATTGATATCAATCCACCGATGGGTCGACCACGATTAGCACACGGCATTCTTTTAGAAATAAAAGATGTTCCGATGAGCTTAATAGTTTGGCAGCGTTGGTATTGCTGATGATAATGTCGGAATGACCGGGTTCGGAAGTGCGCAGTCCCTTGACGATCAGCGGATGGTGGCCGACCCTCTGGTTATTGCGAGATGCTTTAATATCGACCGAATAGACGCCTGTTCCCCGTTGCACGGCAAACTCACGGCTCACAAATGCGGCCCCAAAAACCTCCTGTCCATTCTCATCAAGCAAACGGGGCACCAGAGCGGGTTTCAGGACAATGCCTCTGGCGTCTATTACCAAACCCGTAAAGGTCTCGGGGGCAAATGATTCACCCGCTGGCTGAATGGACGATTTTCTGACTTTGCGCACAGGTTTTACGGATTCTATTTGCTGAATCTCCCGTGGCAGAACCAATTGCGATAAGCCGCCGTAAAGCCCCATCTGCATATGGACCTCCACGGTGCCATCGGCCCGGTATTTTCTCAATTTTTCGATTTCCGGGGTCTTAAATACCATTTCGTTTATTTTGGCTGAGATGGAATAGTTCGTGTCCGCAATAGTTGCGACGTCCCTTTGCGAATCAATCCGGATATTTCTCACAATGGAAATGAGATGACGCCTGGCATTTTTTTTGGCGTGATACAATGCCTTTATATTGGCATCCAGTTGTTGGGCTGATCCGGTTTCATCCGGTTTCCCTATCCCGACGGCCTGAATAATCCCAAGGGTCCAGTTAATACGACCGTTTGTTTTTTGTTCGATCAAGGGTAAAAGTTCGCCGCAATGACCGGCAACCGATACGGTTATGAAGGCTGTACAAACCATAGCGGTTATTGAAATACCCTTTATTGCGGCCCTTAATTGTTGCAATAAATTGAACATCTTTTGATCATCATACAGTTTCAGTTAAAAGCGATGAATGCCATTCGACGCCAACCACCAGCCGGTTTGTGGGTCAAGAATTGAACAATTCCATCCGGGTCCGAATATTTATCTAATCTTGTTGACCTTTTTATTCTCTATATTGTAAATCTTGCATAAGTCAATAAGACTTAATGATTAAACCTAAATAAACATCAACAAAATTCCAAAAGGAGGATTTACTAATGGATTGGGGAATGAAAAATCGTTTGGGGCGACTTATCCAATCAGACGGGCACTGCATGTTTTTGCCAATTGATCACGGGTACTTTCAAGGACCTACATCCAGGCTTGAAAAACCGGGCGAAACCATTCGCCCTTTGATTCCATATGCCGACGGGCTCTTTGTAACCCGAGGTGTGCTTCGGTCTTGTGTAGATCCGGCCAACAGCCCGCCGGTCATCTTGAGAGTGTCCGGCGGCACCAGTATTATCGGAAAAGATCTGGCCCATGAAGCCCTGACCACATCGGTCCAGGAAGCTGTACGTCTCAATGCAGCCGCAGTCGGCATGTCGATCTTTGTAGGCAGCGATTATGAATATGACTCATTGGTAAATCTGGGAAAATTGGTGGATGACTGTGAAAGCAACGGAATTCCGGTCATGGCCGTCACAGCGGTGGGCAAAGAGTTAGAAAAAAGGGATGCACGCTATCTGGGTTTGTGCTGTCGAATTGCTGCTGAATTTGGCGCAAAAGTGGTAAAAACATACTGGTGTGAAGATTTTGATAAAGTTACCAATGGATGCCCGGTCCCGATTGTGATGGCAGGGGGACCCAAATGTGAAACCGAATCGGAAGCGTTTGAATTTGTCCACGATGGCATGCAAAAAGGGGCTATTGGGGTGAACCTTGGTAGAAACATCTGGCAGCATGCCTATCCGGTGCCTATGATGAAGTCACTGCGCGCCATTATCCATGAACAGGCTACGGTAAAAGATGCCCAAAGCATTTTCGACGATGAAAAGAAAAATTATTAGCCGCTATGAAAAATCTTTTTAAAAAGGGGGATTCAGAAAGTTTCATTGCCAAATATGCAGCTTTTCCGAGAGATCTGGCCCTGCGTAGCTATACAACACGTCTGATCGGCAAAAATCCTAAGCTGGTTCTTCACGGGGGCGGCAACACTTCCGTAAAGCTAACGCTCAAAAATATCGTTGGTGAGCAAATTGATGGTTTGTTTGTAAAGGGCAGCGGCCGGGATCTGGCCGCCATTGAGCCTGATGGTTTTGCGGGACTGGATCTGAATCAACTTCGAAAGTTGGGCAATCTAAAATCGCTTTCGGACGAAGAGATGATCAATCAGTTGGATGTACACCGAATTTACAGTCAGTCCCCCTATCCGTCTGTTGAGACCCTGCTGCATGCTTTTTTGCCCCATAAATACATCGACCATACCCACGCCGACAGTATCCTCATTTTGACCCATCTTGAAAACGGTGACGATCTTGTCAGAAAAGTGCTGGGTCGCAAAATCGCAGTGGTTCCCTATACCCGGTCCGGACTTCCGCTGGCAAAGGCGGTCAGGGCTCGGTATGAAAAACAGACCGACGTTGAAGCTATCATCGTCCTGCAGCACGGGATATTCACATTTGCACAGGATGCAAAAACCGCTTATGATCACATGATCCATTTTGCGACCCGGGCAGAGACATATGTTGAAGCCAGGGCCAAAACCAGATTGAGGACCATGCCCCGCAAAAAAAGTGGGCCCCCGGCAAAGGTCCTGTCCGCCAGGACTCGATGTGCCCAGATAATTCGCGGCGTCTGCGCCCATCCGGGATCTGACGGCAGGTTAAAGCGGTTTATTGTTGCAACGCGCAGCTCTGCGGAATTGCTGAAGGCCTCTCTTTCCCGGCAGGCCCCGTCTTTGTGCAGCTCAGGGGTACTTACGCCCGACCACGCCATTCGTACTAAAAACACCTTTGCCTACATTGAATCTGTTCTGGAAAACGATGACGATCTCAAACAAATCGTTAATACCTCTGTTGAAAATTTTATCAGAGAGTATCATCACTATTTTCAGAAGCAAACCCGATCAAAAAAAACCAAATATACGATTCTGGACCCCTGCCCGCTGGTCTTTTTGGTAGCCGGTTTGGGACTTTTTGCCATCGGAACCAGCCCAAATGCAGCGGCCATCGCAGCCGACATCGGGGAGCACACGATGGCTGCCAAACTCCGGGCAAACGCCATCGGCAGATATAAGCCGATATCATTGTCCCATGTCTTTGACATGGAATACTGGAACCTGCAGCAACAAAAATTGGATCGATCCGCCCCACTTCCGCTTCAGGGTCAGGTAGCATTAATCACCGGTGGGGGCGGTGCTATCGGATTCGGTATTGCAGACCGCCTGCTGGCTGCCGGCGCGGTCGTTGCGATATCGGATATCGACCGGCCCCGTTTACAAAAAGCCACCGCCCTTCTCACGCAACAATATGACAGCACCCGGGTACATCCGCTCACATTGGATGTCACCGATATTAAAGCCGTGGAAAAGGCATATATCGGAATATGCCGCCAGTGGGGGGGCATTGATATTGTGGTGCCCAACGCCGGGGTAGCCCACGTTGCTAAAATCCAGGACCTGAATCCGGATAAATTCGATCAGGTTCTGGCAGTCAATCTGAAAGGAACCTTTAATGTTATCAAAGCGGCGATCCCTGTTTTGACACGGCAGGGGACCGGCGGAAATATCATCGTCATCAGCTCTAAAAACGTATTCGATCCGGGGGCGGCATTCGGTGCCTACAGCGCGTCAAAAGCGGCTGCGCATCAGATGGCCAAAATCGCAGCTATGGAACTGGCCGAAATCGGTGTGCGGGTCAATATGATCAACCCGGACGCTATATTTGGCGATAATACCATAGGCTCGAAGTTGTGGGAACTTGTGGGTCCGCAACGTATGAAGTCCCGGGGGCTTGATGCCGAAGGTTTGAAGGAGTATTACCGCCAGAGAAGCCTTCTAAAGATACCGGTATTGGCCGAACACGTCGGCAATGCGGTCGTTTTCTTTGCCAGTGAGTTAACGCCGACCACCGGTGCAACCCTTCCGGTGGATAGTGGCAACCCGGCTGCGTTTCCAAGATAAAGGAGAAAAATATGCTGCTGAAACACGTAGCGCTGGTTTGCAGTTCTGAAAATAGCAGTGATAAATTCTACAGAGATCTTCTGGGGTTGGAAAAGAAGGATACGAAAGTTCTTTCAAAAACACTCAGCCGGCAGATTTTCAATCGGAATGCCGAATATGAAATTATCAATTACGTGGGGGGGGAAGTTCACTTTGAAATCTTTCTGGAAAAACAGGATGTTGCAACATTAACCAGAATCGAGCATACCTGCCTTGAAGTGGATGATCTATCGGAATTTCTCAAAAGGTGTCACCGCTTGGGCAGCCATACCCGACAAATTCCCAAGGAAAACGGCGTTATCACATTTATCACGGATTTTGACGGCAACCTATTTGAAATAAAAGAAAGAATCCGTCACTCTTAGCTGCTCTAATTCATTAATCGTTGACGTTTTTTATAGATTTTTTCACCGCCCGCTTCGCTCGAGCCGCAGAGGATGCAGAGGGTAATTTTCTTTTTGCTTTCTGCTGAGAGGGCAGAAAGCAAAAACCCGCAACCCTGCGGGTTTTTTGTCGGTCTTGAATAAATGCGCAGTTTACGCCTTAACATCACCTCACCGCGAAGCGGCTGATGGTTTTCATTTGCCGTCCTCTCAGCGGCAAATGAAAAAACAAACAATCTCTGCGCTCTCTGCGCCCCCGCCCGCCTCGCCTGAGCGGCTCGCGATGGCGGGCAGGTCTGCGGTGAAAATAAACCAGGATACCTAATCGTATTGAAGAATATATGTACTAACCTACAAGCCTATCGCCTTTAAACCCTGCCACCGCTCCATCTCAACTTGGCCTTCAAAACATCAAAATAGTCCTGATCGGGTAAAGTGATCATACGGATGGGATGCACGCTTTTGTTGATTAAAATCGTGTCTTTGTCATCAATATCCAGACCTATCTGACCGTCAAAAGTCAACTGGATATTGGATGAACCTTTTTCCAGTTTAAGTTTGATCACCGAAGAATCCGGTATTATCAGGGGGCGGTTGGTCAGTGTGAAAGGACAGATGGGGGTCATGATCATGGCCGGCACCGCCGGATGAATCACCGGTCCGCCGGCGGCCAATGAATAGGCCGTGGATCCTGTGGGGGTGGCAACAATTAATCCATCCGCCCGATAAGCCGTAAGATAAAGACCGTTAATATAGGTTTCAATAGACGCTAACCGGGCCAGCGCCCCCTTGTTTATGACCACATCATTGAGTACGGTTTCAGCTGCCCGTTCTTTTTCATTGCGGGTCACTCTGACCAGCAGTCGCATTCGGGCCTGGGTGGCAAATGTGTCATTTAATATGGTCGCGGCCACCTCCAACAGGCGGTCTTCAGCCGTTCCTGCCAGAAACCCGACATCTCCGAACTTCACACCCAGAATGGGAATATCGTGGTTCCCGATCCATCGCACAGCGCTTAAAAATGTGCCGTCACCACCGAGAACAAAAACACAGTACAGGTCAGCCGGTGCACGGGAACCCTCAATTTCAGATTTACCACGATTGGGAGGAGAACTTTCTTTTTTAATGATATCAACTTTTCTTGAGCCCAGCCATTTTTCGAGTTCTTGCGCCTTTTTTCTGGCTTCCTGGTCGGCCTTTACGACGATTCCGATTTTTTTCAAATGTAGCCCTCCAACTGTCTCGATTGTCGCTCTAAATGAGGATATTGGCCATGTTCATCCTTGAACTTTGAACCTTGAACCTTGAACCCTGAACCTTGAACCCTGAACCTTGAACCCTGAACCCTGAACCCTGAACCTTGAACCCTGAACCCTGATCCACTTCATCCAGGTAATACAAATATATCCCACAATCAGCAAGACATTTTTAAATCAGATCTTAAAGATCTTATTATATAAACCATTATTACTGTGAGGGTTAATTGACTTATTCACGACTTTTGAATATAATTACAGCTACCTTGGATGTATGCGGAAAAATAAATAGTCGCTGGTTTATCACGTGCTAAAACTGCCGGAGGATCTAATGAAAAAATTATTAATGCTTATCAGTTTAGTTTTTCTATTTTCAGTGGTGATGCCATCCCAATCCTTTGCTGTAGGTTTGGAAATTGCCGTGGGCGTATGGAAACAATCGCCCCAGGGTCAGCTCTCCTTTGAAGAAATCGATGAATTCGATATCATTGATCTCGAAGATGATCTCAGATATGATGACGAGACCCGCCTGTTCGCCAGGCTCAAGATTGACATGCCGGCGGTGATACCCAATATTTACCTGATGGCCACCCCGATGGATTTCGAGGAGACCGGTTCAAAAAATGTAGATTTTAATTTCGGCGATATAAGATTTCGAGGAAACGTTCCTTTCACCTCTGAATTAATCCTGGATCATTTTGATGTGGCGCTGTATTACGGTATTCCCGGTCTTGAAACGGCTACGGCGGACCGCCTTAATGTCGAAATAGGCATTAATATAAGGGTTTACGATTTTGAGGGAACGATCGTAGGTACGGATGACATTTCCGGTTTGACTGTAAAAGAATCAGAGGACTTTACGGCCCCGGTTCCCATGATATATCTGGGCGCACAATTACGACCCATCGAAAAACTGGCCATTGAAGCCGAAGCCAGAGGTCTTATCATCGGAGATGATAAAGGTTACAGCCTGATCGGCAGGCTCAAGTATAAGGCTTTCGGACCGCTTTTTTTGGCAGTAGGATATCGATATGATAAAATTGATATCGAAGAAGACGACTTTACGCTGGATATAGATTTTAGTGGTGTGTTTGGCGAAGCCGGTTTCGCCTTTTAGGCGGATTCTTCTCGCCCGTTAAATTAAAACAAGTCAAGACCCTGTCACCTGAAGACAGGGTCTTTTTTTTAAGGCTCCATCCGTATCGATTTCCCCGTACAAAAAAATTAAAAAAAAACCTTGACACCCACCTAAACGTTGATATAGTTCACACTATGAATGATTTATACCCCAACGGGTCGGAAGAAATTTCGGCTTACCAGTTACAGCAATTTCAGGATTTGATCACCCGATTATTCCAGTGCTGCCAGGAACGCATGCAGTATCAGAGCGAAAAATTCGATTTGCCGGACGCAGAGCTGCGCTGCCTGCTGTTGTTCGGCACTGAGCGTTATCTGACTTCTACCGGGATTGCCCAAAAAATGAATCTGGTCAAAAGCCGGATCTCAAAAATTGTCGATGGATTAATAAAAAAAGACCTGATCCAGAGCATTAAGGACCCTGAAGATTCCCGGATCAGCCTGTTGAGCCTGACCCCGGCAGGCCAAAAAAAACTTGATGAAATCAAGCGTTTTCTTGAACATACGCATCAACAGGTGTTGCAACAAATGGCACCCGAGCAACGAAATACATTACTTATAAATCTGGACCTGCTCAAAGCATCCATGGAAGCGGTAAGAGAGATGATGGTGTAACGCCGGGTTGCACCCATACACCCGTCTGTTTTTCACAATCAAGCTCATGCAATGAGGTTCGTAAAAGAAGATTTGGCCGATAATTTTTACTAAATAGTTCGTTATAATAACTAATTTTTACATTATTCTGCATATCTAACTTAAATTATTAATTTAATTTTGTTAACACCAAAAACAATTGGAGGATAATCATGCAAAACATCGAACAAAAACCAGAAACCATGCAGAACATTGAAGAACAGCTCGCAGCGCTTCAATCCAGGATCGACGTTTTGGACAAAAAAACGCCGGATGATAAATTATCGATGATCGTATTCAGCGGTGATCTGGACAAAGCACTGGCATCTTTTATCATCGCCACCGGTGCCGTGGCCATGGGGTTGGAAGCGGTGATGTTTTTTACTTTCTGGGGAACCCCCCTGCTGAGGGCCAAAAACAAAAAAGTCGGCGGAAAAGACACCATGGGCAAGATGTTTGGCACCATGCTGCCCAAAGGAACCAGTGAAGTAAAGCTTTCCAAAATGAATATGGCCGGCATGGGCACTGCCATGATGAAATCGCTCATGAAAAAGAAAAACGTGGCCTCCCTGGAGCAGATGCTGGAATTGGCCGAGGAACTGGGTGTCAAGATTTATGTCTGCGAGATGTCCATGGACCTCATGGGGTTTAAACGCGAAGAGATGATCGAATATAAGGACCTGACCTTTTGTGGTGTCGCCAAGTTTATGGAGGAAGCCAACAACAGTCGCATTCAGCTATTTATTTAAACACATGAATCATTTCCCGATTAGTTGTAGCGAATTAAAGCAAGTCAAGTGAATAATCTTCAAGTCAGTAAGTGTGGTCCCAGAGGGTCCAAGGGGTCAAGGATTCAAGGGTTCGAGTGAAATGCTAAAGAATTACAAAGAGTTGAATGTCTAGCAAAAGCCATACGAACTCTGTTTAGAGATATATAGAATAACAGCATAATTTCCAAAGGAATAAAGATATGGTCTAACTTCACAGATAAGAAAATCTGTTGTATCTATTCCTTCGATTTTAAACCCCTGAATCTTTACCCGCCGTCTCTGTGGCGGGCTTGACCCCCGGAATCTTTATCCGCCGTTTCTGTGGCGGGCTTGGACCCTCTTCTCCAACTAAATTGGAGAAGAACTAAAAAAATTAATAAATAAATTGTAAAGGAGAGAATTTCATGTCTGAAGAAATTAAAGTTGATAAAGTAATGGATTTAAAGGGATTGCCCTGCCCCATGCCGGTTGTGAAAGTCAGCAAAGGTATCAAGGAGGTTGAAATCGGGCAGGTGATTGAGGCCCATTCCACGGACCCGGGATCTTTGACCGATTTTCCGGCCTG
Organism: uncultured Desulfobacterales bacterium; assembly: GCA_947259865.1. The sequence continues at coordinate 20,042 of CAMYNZ010000081.1, forward strand.
GGCCAGAACCAGTGGCAATGAAATTTTAAAAACTGAACAGGAAGGCGAGGTCATCAAATTCTATATTAAACGAAGTGCCTGATCCCTGATAGGGGACCCTGGTTGCCAGGACCCCCATAGGGGCGGCACAGAAACAACAAGGAGGCTTCCGTGCAAACTGTGTACTATCTCGTGTTAGTACCCATGGTCTACATTGCTTTTGGCGTTTTTTTTGCGGGCACCGCCATCAGGGTAATTAAAATTCTTCGAGAGCCAAAAAACCCCGCAACCCTGCAGATCTTTCCCGAGAAACGACCGGGATGGCTTTATGCACTGTCGGACACTTTCCTTTTCCCGACGGTCCGCAGGCACAAACCCGTGCTGTGGGTTTTTTTGATGTCATTTCATATTGCCCTGCTGCTGCTGATCATAGGGCACCTGGAACTTTTTGCGGAATTCAGAGTTTTTCAGATAATTCCGCATGAAGTTTTTTTGGGGAAAGGTTCTATCGGACTGATACTGTCAATTGCCCTGCTGTATTTTCTTTTCAGACGCTTTAAATCCCCGACCAAAGATTTGTCGATACCCGAAGACTATCTTCTTCTGATACTGCTTTTTCTCATCGTCATTTTCGGCAGTCAGATGGACTGGGCCAGGCGCTGGTATGATTACAGCGAATTGGCAGTAGAAGACTATCAAGTCTATCTTAGCAGTCTTTTACATTTAAAACCGGAGCTGCCTGAAAATGTGACCTATACCGGTCATTCATTTATGCTGCTCTTGCATATTTTCTTTGTCAATTTGTTTCTCATGTTCTTTCCCTTCAGCCAGCTCATGCATTCCATTTTATCGCTACCCATGAATAAATTGAGAAGAGGTTAACAATGGACAATCAATTGCGAGATGATTTGCTCGATCTTTTCCGGAGTAAATTCAACCGGGCCATAAGATACTATCTGGAAACATGCACCCGCTGCGGTGTCTGTACGGAGGCCTGTCATGTCTATAATTCCATGGGACAGACCCGGTATACTGCGGCTTATCGGCACGAAATCGTTCGCCGTTTATACAAAAAATATTTTAAAGCCCGCGGTAAAATATGGCCCGGCCTGGGGGAAGCCAAAGAATTGAACGATATGACCCTCGAAGAGCTCTACGAAGCTGCTTACTCGTGCACCGGCTGCCGTCGCTGCATGGTCTATTGCCCCTTTGGTATTGACACCCAGATGCTGATGTCAATTGCCAAGCTTCTTTTGATCGGGGCAAATACGGAGCCCGAAATTTTATCCATGCTGGCGGATACTTCCATAGAAAAAGGAAAATCGCTGGAATTGTACAAGGAGAGTTTCCTGACCGGAATCAAAAGACTGGAGTCTGAAGTCGTGGCGAAATGGAAACTCGAAGCCGGCCAGACCGCCATCCCGGTTGACGTCGCAGGTGCGGATCTTCTCTATGTAGCACTGGCCGGTGCCCATTCGATTATTCCGGCGGCCGTCGTGTTTAATGCCGCCGGCGAAAATTGGACCTTGAGCTTTTTTGAGGCCGTCAATTTCGGCGCTTTTGTGGGAGACCCCACGCGTACAAAGTTAATCTTGGATCGCATCATAACCGAAGCCAAGCGACTTAAAGTAAAAGAAGTCTGTATTTGCGAATGCGGTACCGCTTTTCGGGTCATGAAACAGCTTACGGGCAAACAACCCTTTGAAGTTTCCTCAATTACGGATGTGCAGGCCCGCTATATTCGCCAAGGGCGTATAAAACTTGATAAGAGCAAATTTAAAGATGCGGTAACCTATCATGATCCGTGTCAAATTGCCCGTAACGGCGGTGTAATAGATGCGCCTCGATATATATTGAAACATCTCAGCGACAATTTCCACGAATTGACACCCGAACCCAAGTATAATTGGTGCTGCGGCGGCGGCGGCGGTTTGGTGGCCCTGGGAGAAGACACGTTGGATTTCCGGATGAAATCCTCGCGGGTGAAGGTGGATCAGGTCAAGGCCACCGGGGCCAAAATTCTGACGACCGCCTGTGAGAACTGTCACACCCAGCTGAGCAACCTGAATGATCATTACAAAATGGATATGGATGTTCTTTTCCTCTCGTCCATGGTGGCCGATGCACTGGTGCAGCAGCAATAGGTTACATTTTGCCCTAAATCCTGATGTTCCGCGAAACGCACCGTCAGGATTTATTAATATACAGTAAGCAATCAAAGGGGAAGGAGGTGATGAAGTTCGATCTTTTAACATAAACGCGTAACGAGATGATTTGGAGGTAAAGATGAAGAACAGGCTTAAAATTTTTGCAATTCTATCGATTATAATGTTGATGTCGCCGGCTGTCTGGGCCACCAACGGGGACAATCTGATCGGAATCGGTCCAATATCGAGGGCCATGGGCGGTGTCGGAATCGCTGCCCCTCAGGATGCGATCAGTGCGGTATTTGCCAATCC
>CAMYNZ010000082.1 GCA_947259865.1 uncultured Desulfobacterales bacterium
TAGCAAATGACATCTCATGATCCTGGGTTCCTGCAAATATTCTTTCACCCGAACCCGGGATCGAATAGCTGCATTCATCGGCCTGTATCACTCCGGCTATCCACACGGAGCACCCCCCCCGTCCCCCGCTTATTGTGTTGATACCGGTGCCGTTTCTAAAATTGGCGGCCTGGATGAGACTGAGTATTTGGGCAGGATTACCGTAAACCACAACCAGATCCGGTGTGAATTCACATCTGCTCAACGGCGCAAGCCACGTTTCCTGAACCGAGTTTAACGGCCAGCGGGGGAAACTTGCTTCCATTATTTTTCCACAGTCTTCCTTATCCTGGTAAAAACCGGATATTTTTCCATCCAGAAACGTATCCGGTTTTATATGTCCCAGAAAAAGGGAGCCCAGAGGACAGGCATGATCTTGTTTGGCGAAAACCAGCGTCCATCCAATGGTTCTGGCTATCGTCATGCCCTGGCAAGCCGAGAGGCGGTTTCCGATATCCCTTAGCGGGTACTTTGCTTTTTGTTGAATTTTTTCCCCCGCTTTTGCCAGCTTGATCGCCACCGGCTGGGTTGAAAAACGAACGTATTTGTTGAGAGCTTCATACAGTAATTTTGTTTTTTCGGACATTACTTTTCCTTTCATTATACACAGCGTCGTAATAAATTGCGTATTCGCCCTTTGAATTGTTGATTTTAAAGCTACCGCATAGGGTCAAAGTACAGAACGCTGTGTATGTAAGCGCAATTAATTATGTCGTTCTGTATAGTTCGTTTTCAATATCCAAAAACTTTTCAAGATTTGGTATAATCAGAGGTCGGAGATTTTTTCCACCAAACCTTTGATAATAGCGGAATGAATTATCAGCAGCGAAATCGTGCACTGTCTGAAGGCATTAGGGAGCGTTGCCAAAGAACAGGCGGTAACCCAAACACGCCTTGGGGGCACGATGTTGATTTTACCCCTAACCTATTGTTATAATGTCTAATCGCTGTTCTTTGGCTACGACCCCTTATGCATGAGTTTGCACGATGCAAAAACTCCCTGACCACTCAGTTAAATTTTTTATCGGTAGACAATTATTTTTTGACATCACAGGTAATCCACCCACTTCCAGCAAATCTGGTCACTTTTTTGATCATATCTCAAATTACCCTGCTCCAGGTGGTAATGCAATGTGTCGTATAACTTTTTTCCATTACATGGGTTAACGTCTCTTATGCGGCCCACCAGCCGTTGCAGGAGAACCCGGTCCGATACCGGTGAATCCGCTGCCGGCCAGGTTCCGCATTTTTCGATGATACCCTCCATCATCAAATCATAAACCAGCACGATGCGTTCCAGATTAATCAGCTGCCAGGATTCGTCCCGGGTGCTTTCTCCCCGGTCCATGCGCTTTTGAATATTCTCCAGAAACGCATGGTATTCTCCTTCCCATTTACTCACTATTTCATTGAGCATCTCTTTTGTAACCGTTGGTGTTTCCACTATGGCTCTGTTGGCGTGGTATTGGGACCAATCATCGGTAAGGATCTTTAGGCCGAGTTGACGGCTATACTCACGGATTTCGGTTCCCGGAAACGGTGCCAGCAGATGAAATCCGGAAGCTAGCCCCATCTTTTTTAACTCCCGCGAAAAACCAAGCGTTTCTTTGAGGGTCTCAGGTGTTTCCCCCGGCAATCCTAAAATAAAGGAGGCGTAAGGTGTTATGCCGACTTGGGTGCAGAGTTTGACGGCAGCGATGACTTGCTTGATGGTTATCCCCTTTTTGATTTTCTTTAGGATTTCGGGATTGGCAGATTCGATCCCGAAACTGACGGCGTTGCATCCTGCCGACTTCATTCTTACCATTATTTCCTCGGAAACGGTGTCCACCCGGGCAAACGATGTCCATTTTAACTTTAGATTTCTTCTGATGATTTCATCGCAAACAGCCAGACAGTGATCCTGGTTGGCGGTGAACAGATCGTCAGCAATGTTTATCTGATGAAAGTTTAAGGTATTCAGGTATTCCAATTCAGCCACCACGTGAGCCGGATTTCGGCGTCTAACTCTGGCGCCCCCCATCTTTCGACCCACGCAAAATGTGCATTGATAAGGACAACCCCGACTGGTGGTCATACTGATGGGCATGCCCAGGGCTCTATACCTGCCCAAAGGAAGTAAATGCCGGGAAGGTATGGGAAGCTGATCAAGTTCAAAGGGTGACCGCAGAGGGGTGGACTGGATTTCGGATCCATTGCGATATTGAATGCCTTTTATATATTTTAAATCATCACGGTTATGGACGATCTCAGCCAGTTCAACAACGGTTTGTTCGCCCTCGCCCACAACGACAACATCCAATTCGGGATGGGCGGCCAAAGTTTTTTCTCCGCAGAAAGTCACATGCGGGCCCCCCATAACGGTCAAAATGTCGGGGTCGAAGTTTTTAACATCATGAAGTTTGCAGATGGCATCTTTAAAATTCATCGTCACTGAAGTAACACCGACGACATCCGGTTTGAAATGTCTCAAAAAAGATTCTAACGCGGCTCGACTATAGGGGAACACCACAAAATCAAGGATATGAACCTCAACCCCGGCCCTCTCAAGTGCACCAGCAAGGTAGGCCAGTCCCAAGGGTGGTGAAGGGGTTTCTGATATGGGATAATGCGGGTTTACCAGTAAAAAACGCATAACGCCGGATCTAATGACGGGAAGAACTTCCCGGGTTTTTGTAAGAATTTTGCGGTCTGATCGTGATTGTGCCCGTAAGGCGTGTTTAGGGATATGAAATTTCCTATATGATGGATGACTTAAATTAATACCTAAATTGAGCGGTTCCGGGTTCCCCGTTCAACGTTCAAGGTTAAAAAGGCATAAACCACAGTTCATTGCTGTTTGCTTTTGGACAGTTGCAACAATCACCCAATGGGTGAAGCGACAAATGTCGCTCGACTCTCGGTAACTCCTTGTAAGTTGTGAGCTTGGCATCGCTCAACCTTGAACCTTGAACTGGGAACCGCTTAACCCAGGTAATACCTATTTCGTTCCAAAAATTTTATCCCCGGCATCGCCCAGACCCGGTAATATATAACCGATCTCATTTAATTTTTCATCTATTGCTGCCGTAAAAATCTCAACATCGGGATGGGCGGCTTCGACCTTTGAAAGACCTTCGGGTGCCGCTACCAGAAATAGCCCCTTGATTGTCCGGCAGCCCGCCTCCTTTAAAAGATCTATGGTTGCCACCAGTGTACCGCCGGTGGCCAGCATGGGGTCCACGATCAGCGCAATCCGCTCTGTAATATTGCCGGTAAACTTGGCATAATAATTTACGGGTTGCAGTGTGTCCTCGTTTCGATAAAGACCCACCACACTTACTTTGGCTGAAGGGATAAGGTTCAGGACGCCGTCCATCATACCCAGCCCTGCTCTTAATATCGGTACAACGGTTATTTTTTTGCCCTTTATTCTATCCACCTCGACCGATCCGGCCCAGCCCTGGATGGTTCTCTTTTCGGTGACCAGATCTTTGGTGGCTTCATAGGTCAGCAGGTTGGCCAATTCCGAAGCAAGATCGCGAAAATCTTTGACGCTTATGTCGTGCTGCCGCATGAGCCCCAGTTTGTGCTGGATCAATGGATGGTTAACCACTTGTACGGGCACAGCATCCTCCTTCCAGTTGAAAATTCAGTCGATTATGATGTCGTGCTGGAAATCACCCGGTGGAAACAAAACCTTACCGGCACAACCTCAACCAGATTCATTTGGAGCATGCCATATATGGAAAATGATCAGGTGTCAAGCTCGGAATTGATAATTGTTGCGGTTAAAATACCCCCATGGGTCGTGACATGGTAAATTTCCAGGGCTCTACAACCAACCTCTGGGTAGCGACTTTGGTGTTGCCCCCTAAAAATGCAAATGGAAGCACCAAGACGTATAGCACCGCGCAGGCCCCGATGGCAGCGATACCTACGGGTCTCACCGTAACCACATCAACAAACATTGCCCCGGCACTCGGCTCAGCTTTCTCAAACTCGATCTGAGCCATTGCGGCAGAACCGAATGGAACCACGGTTAGCGTTAGCATGAGAAAAAGAACCATGGATTGTTTTAATATTTTATGCATATATACCTCCTTTGAAAAGGTCACCGGATACAACTAGCACTAATTATAGCAAGTCCTTGTTAATATGGCAAATTTTTATTCAAATGACATCGATGTTGCGGTCGCCCTGCCTGTTTATAACACGTTTACCTATTCAGTGCCAGAAACTTTCGGCCCCCGGGCCGCGGCCGGGAAAAGAGTGCTGGTACCTTTTGGCAATCGTAAGGTCACCGGATACATTTTAGGCCCCTGTGAAAATGGGACCCAAACAGATATAAAATCCATACTGGATGTGCTGGATGACGAGCCGTTGTTTCCCGTTTCTATGATCCCCTTTTTTAGATGGGTTGCTGATTATTATATGCATCCGATCGGCGAAGTCATAAAAACCGCATTACCCGGTGGACTGAACGTCTACGACTTCGATTCGATTGCCGTTACCGGGCTCGGCCTAGACGTGCTCAAACACAAAGCTGCCTCAGCATTGGAAATAAACGTATTAGCTTTGCTGTCTAAAACCCCCCGCCGGATAAAAACTCTCAGCAAGGCTTTGCAGCAGGACATTCCCGCAACCTTAATTCATCACATGCAAACCAAGGGATGGATATCCAAAAAAAGACAAATCAAGTCAGACTCTACACGGATTAAAACCGAACGGTTCGTTTCCTTGGCCCATCCGGATTTACCGATCGGCAAGCAGACCGACGCACGCCGTAAAATCATCGAAGTTTTAAAATCCATTGATGAAATTTCAGTAAAAGCTTTAAAGGCCCGGATCCCCTCCGCTCCACGTTTAATAAAATATCTGGCGGATAAGGGCCATATTTCAGTTTACAAAAAAAATGTTTACCGGGATCCCTTCGGTGAGGCCGTGACCCCGGATGTTCCGCCAGTCCTGACCAAGGATCAGCAAACCGCCACCCATACGGTTGCGGATTCGCTGGGCAAGGGGTTTACCACCTTTCTGCTGGCCGGTGTTACGGGGAGCGGAAAAACCGAAGTTTACATGCAACTGGCCGCAGAATCCATTACCTGTGGATATTCGGTTTTGATTCTGATTCCTGAAATCGCCTTGATTTCTCAGATGGAGCGACGCTTTAGAGCGCGCTTTGGGGAGCGGATTGCAGTTTTGCACAGCAGACTTTCAGCCGGTGAGCGCTATGATCAGTGGATGCGTATCTTGAACCGGGACGTTCCGATTACCATCGGGGCAAGATCCGCTATATTCGCGCCTTTTAGCAATCTGGGTTTGGTTATCGTTGACGAGGAGCACGATGCTTCCTACAAGCAGGAAGGCGGGCTCCGTTACAATGCGCGGGATCTGGCCGTTGTCCGGGCCCAACTCAACAACGGTATTGCCCTGTTGGGATCGGCCACGCCGTCCATCCAATCTTACTTTAATGTGGTGTCAAAAAAATATATTGAATTGAAACTGGACAAACGCGTCGAAGAGCGACCGCTCCCGCAAATTAAGATCGTTGATTTGCGTGAAAGCAAAAACCACCGGGGAATCAGGCGCTATATTACTGCAGAACTTTCCGACGCAATGAAGGAAACCTTAAGCCGCAATGAACAGATCCTTTTGTTTTTAAATAGACGTGGGTTTGCCTCTTTTCCGGTATGTGCGGACTGCGGCCAGGCCTTAAAATGCAAGAACTGTGATATCTCTTTGACCTTGCATCAGGAATCCAATGCTTTCAAATGTCATTATTGTGGCTTCATGCGCGCTTCTGCCTCGGCGTGCCCCTATTGCAATTCTTCCAGGATAAAACATCTGGGATTGGGAACCGAGAAAATCGAGCTGGCTGTAAAAGCGCTATATCCCGATTCACGGGTAGCCAGAATGGATCGCGATACGACAAGCCGCAAAGGTACCATCGTAAGCTTGCTGAAAGGTCTCAGGAACAATGAGATCGACATACTCGTCGGAACGCAGATGGTCGCCAAGGGTCATGACTTTCCCAATATTACGCTGGTAGGGATAATATGTGCAGATTTGTCATTAAGTTTTCCTGATTTCCGCGCCGGGGAAAGGACGTTTCAACTCTTAGCCCAGGTGTCCGGAAGAGCCGGCCGGGGAGACCGCCCCGGGAGGGTGATCCTGCAAACCTATAATCCGGATCATTTCAGCATTAAGGCCTCCAAAGCCCAGGATTTCAAGGCGTTTTACCAAAAAGAGATTAAATATCGGCAGGCCCTGAGCTACCCACCGTATTCGCGAATAATCCAGTTAAAAATTTCCGGTCGGGACATGCACAAGACCCGCGAGCACGCTCAGTTGCTGGGCAATTTATGCCAGAAGCTTCAAAATCAAGATAACGCTTTTAAAGCCCATGTTGAACTTCTGGGCCCTGCAGAAGCACCGCTGTTTCGAATAGCCAGAGAATACCGCTGGCAATTACTTCTAAAAAGTAAACGTACAAATTACCTTCATCGATTTGCGCGCCGATTGCTGTTCGAAAATCAAAAAATATTTCAAAACCGGATGGTAAAAGTCGCGGTGGATGTGGATCCTTTCTTCCTGATGTGACTATTGCTTCCTTTTATAGGCATTCTTTGTTAACATTAGGGGTTACACGAAGGCTCAAAAGTGTCTTTTTAAACGCCATCCGGATCAACACGCCTTGTTTAGGATTTAAAATAATAATTGTCTAAAGGAGTTTTTAATGAACTCGAAAACTATCTCTGTTCTCATAATTACCATGAGCCTTCTGCTTTTCAGTTCGTTTTCTTTCGGAGAGGACCGTTCGCCTGATCCCTCGATACAGCATGGGGTTTCTTTTAAAAGCGACTCGGCGGTCTTGCTGGAGTCTTCTGATCAGGCCTTGGACAGCCTGCTTGCCGAGGGCAGCCTCCAAGACTCCCGTTTGAAAGTCGTCGGTTATGGGAGTTCGCGACCGATAGTGGATAACAGCACATCCAGGGGTAGAGAAAGTAACCGGCCCATTGAGATCGTCAGGGTCGAAAATCAGGCTCCGTCAGCCGTATTGCCGGCGCCGAGCTATAAATTTGAACCGGTGCCGGATGTTGTTGAAGTGCGACATGATTTTGTCTTGCAAAACAAAGGTAATGCTCCGCTTATTATCAGACGTGTCCAAACCGACTGAGGGTGCACCGCCGTCTCTTACACGAGACAGATCCCTCCCGGCGGTGAGGGAAAAATTACCATTAAAGTTAAAACGAAAGGGCAAGGTGGTAAAAACCTCACAAAAAACATTTGGGTTTTCACCAATGATCCCAAAAACCCCCGGTTGGGTTTGACCATCAGCGGACGGGTTGAAAAATTTGTAACTATTTCACCCCGCGAAGTCAGACTTCATGGGCTGGCCGGAAACCCGATCAAAGCAACGGTACAAATTATTCCTGAAAAAAAATACGCATTTCGCATCCTGGAAGCCAGGGCCAAATATGGTAAGCATATCGATTTTACACTGGAGGAGCAAAAAGGATCGCAGACCGGCGGTTACGTTCTGATGATTGAAAATAAGAAAACCGCAACGGGGCGCTATTTTGATACTGTTTACCTGAAAACCGACAGTAAAATCCAACCTCAGATAAATATCAATGTCTTCGGCAACGTGGGCGTTGCCAAACCGAAAGGTTAAACCTGATACCATATGAATCAGCTAAAAGTAGTGGCATTTGACTGCGACGGGGTTTTGTTTGATACCAAAAAGGCGAATATGGCCTATTACAACCATCTCTTGAATTATTTCGGAAAGCCGTCCATGACGGCCGAACAATTTGCCTACACCCACATGCACACCCTGGACCAATCCCTGGTCTATTTGTTTGACGATGCAAAACTTCTTGATCGTGTGAAGGCTTACCGTGAGAAAATGAGTTATTCACCGTTTCTCAGGCTCATGGAGATTGAACCGCAGCTAAAACCTTTGCTAAAAAAACTGCGCCCGCTGTATAAAATTGCAATTGCCACTAACCGCACTGATACCATGAATCGAGTTCTCAGCCAACACGGGATTGAAAAAAGCTTTGACCTGGTCGTTACGGCTTTGGATGTCAAACGTCCCAAACCGTATCCGGATCAGCTTAATAAATTATTAGATTTTTTTGATTGTAAGCCCCGACAGCTGCTGTATGTGGGGGATTCGGAATTGGATCAGCAAGCCGCCGAGGCCGCCGGCGTGTATTTTGTTGCCTATCAGAACAATTCCATTTCCGCGAACTACTACATTAAAAGTCTAAAAGAGGTTGAGCAAATTCTAAACGCATAGGTCCCTATGGGTTATTCAAGCCCAAGTGAGCCAAGAATCGAAAATCCATGAAGGTAATATTCCACAAAGATTTTTTGGGGGTGTATACGTCCGATCCCGCTGCTGCAGCCGGCCGGTTAGAAGCAATTGTCGAAGTGATCGAACCCGTGGTTCAATTCGTCACGGCTGAACCGGCTGCTGAGTCCGATATTGCTGCGGTTCATTCACAGGGTCAGATAGAACAGGTGCGTCAAAGCGGACTTTATGCTATTTCAGCCCTGGCCGCCGGGGGAGCCATCCAGGCTGCCCAATCGGCTCAAAGTGAACCGAGTTTCGGCCTTATTCGTCCTCCGGGCCACCACGCCTCCTCGGGTTCATCCTGGGGTTTTTGTTATTTCAATAATATGGCCATTGCTTTGGAGGCCTTGAAGCGGGCTCGAAAGATCAAGACGGCTTATGTGCTGGATTTTGATCTTCATTTCGGTGATGGTACTGTCAATCTACTGGAAGGCAAGGATTATGTCACCATTTACAACCCCGAGGCACACGATCGTAAAACCTATCTTGATGCGGTTGCCGCTGAGATGGATACATGCGCAGTTGATGTGATCGGCTTGTCTGCAGGTTTTGATAATCATTTAGAGGATTGGGGTGGATTATTAAAAACGGAGGACTACCGGGACATCGGAAGAATGGTTCGAGAGGCGGCCGATCGATGTGGTGCCGGCTGTTTTGGCATCCTGGAGGGTGGATACAATCATGCAGTCCTGGGGCATAACGTGCTGGCGCTGATGGAGGGATTATCCGGTTAAAATCCAGAAGAATCCCGCTGTTGGCGTCATAAACAGGCCAACCGAATATTGCATCTTGTCAAAAATTGCAATGGGAGGGTTGGATGTTCAGTCTGTTCGATGTTCATCTTTCAAAACAACCCTGTACGACACAAATGTAACCCGTGAATGTTTAAAAAACAAATTAGCGCTTATGGAGGGCAGGCGTGACTCGTTTCAAATGCTTCATCGCAGCCGTTTGTCTGGCGATGTTTTTTCAGATTTCATCGGGGCAAACTGAAGAGCTTACGACAACGCCGGCTGAAGCTGATGCTAATATTGAAGTCTCCGATTGGTCACAGCTTTTACCTGAAGAATTCGAGCAATTAAGCCGTGATAAGATCCTGGTAACGCGGCGCGCCTACCGTCAAATTTTCGAACCTTATATTAATCCAAGTACCCCCGTTTTTATAACATCCGATGCGGTGATCCATGCCTTTCACGTCTTGTTTAAAGAATCGATATCACGGCATGAGGAAACCAACGCCGAAAAAATAAGAGATATCCTCAAAATGGTCTGGACCAGGATAAAACCGCAGCCGGAAAGCCCGACAGGCAAGCCGGCCGATGATAGAAATCCAAAAGACCAACCCCAATCCGGGATCTCGAGCCCGGATCAAGATTTTCAAGACTTGCGCCGTGCCGCAAAAGCCCACGCGAGAATCGTCATCGCCGTGGCCATTAAACTATTAGGTGATACGCCGGTGGGGCTCGGTGACAGTTTGGGCAGTACTGTCGACGATGAAGTGGCCCGTGTCATCAGTGCCGATGATAACAGGATGCCGGAATGGATCACTGGGTCCTCTCCCGGTTTTATTGCGATCGACTATTCTCGCTACCGACCGCGTGGATTTTATGATCGCACCGAATCGCTTCGCAGATATTTTCGGGCAATCAGCTGGCTCCAATCCATTCCCTTTCGGGTTGACCAGGACAAAGAACTTCTGGCCATCTTTATGCTTGGCAAAACCCTCACCGATTATTATTCCGGCGATTACGCCAAGCGATTGGAACTCGAAAAATGGTTTCGATGTTACAATGACCTCATCGGTCAGAGAGATGATTTGGATCTTTTGTTGGCTTCTCAAATTGTCCGCAGGCGTCCGGCCGATCTGAATACGGTTCGCGAATATCTTGCAAAACTGAATTCAGGCAATGACAGGGGCTCAAAAATAAGTGATCAGCTGGGTGTTGTACCGGAGACTGCAATCGAACCTGGTTCTTCGGAATTTCGCATCATCTCACCCCATCGCACACCGGATGCCATCTTGTTTCAGCGAACCACTTCCCTGACTGATTTTGATCGGACCTGGCCCAGCGGGTTGGAGATCTGCGGCGTTCTCGGCTCGGAATATGCCAATCAGCTTCTTGCCGCAAAGGTTCCCGGTATAAACCAGGCTGCCATGCTCGGGTCTTTAGATTCTTCCAGAAAATATTTTGAAACAACGAGTCTTTACAACCGATATTTAAATTGCCTTGCAGCGCTTTTAGATGAATCTGAACCGGACGCACCGTCTTTTTTAAAAACCCGGGCCTGGAAAACCAAAACCTGCAATACGGCCCTATCGGGCTGGAGTCAAATCCGGCACACCTGGACGTTGCAGGCTAAACAAACCGTTCACACGCTCGGAGGTGCTTTAGAAAATCTTCCATCCGGTTTTGTTGAACCAGAACCGGAATTTTATGCACGGCTGGGAGAACTTGTTGAACTGACCCAGCTTCTTCTTGCGCGCTGCGGGGCTTCTGTACCTCCCCGTTATTTGGTCGCAAAGGATCTGCGAGCGTTCGCCGGATTGATTGCCGAGATGAAATATCCGGCCGGCGATCAGGTTCAGGTTGAGCTTAAACAGGATCAAATATCTATCATCCAACGATCCATTGTGACGCTTTCGGCATTAACTATGCGTCACTTTTCCCCGGAAGATATAGGACGACGCCGGGAGCCTTTGATTGCGGAGATCATGAATATTGCCAAAGAGGTAGAAGCAGGCAGCTATGATGGCGATCCGGCCTTTCAAGCCATCATTCTCGATAACCACTATGATATCAGATATCTTTGGGATGAATTGGGCGACACACTTCGCCGTCTTGAAGTTCTGGCCCACAAACAGCTGCGGGGTGTGGCCTTCAGTAAACGGGAAAATTACTTTATTGCCGATTTTGGCCAAACGTTGGCATTCATTATGCTTTACGGTGGAGACAGCTACCGCTTTCCCAGGGATGATGTACCCCATGTGGTTGATGTTTATTCTAACCCTGAAGCCGGCGGCTATTTTCACATAGGCATTGCCCGACCGCGTGAATTCCTGGTTCTCTATCCTTATCAGGGCAAAGAAATCATGTGTCGGGGTGCGGTAATGCCCTATTATGAATTCATATCCAACGCGCGAATGACCGATGCGCAATGGCAAAAGCGTCTTGACAGCGACGAGCGTCCCGAAAACCCCGATTGGCTCAAATCGATCTTCGCCCCCGGTGATCCAGAACTCCCAAAAAAGAAATGAATTATCGGCAGTGTCGTGGCCCACAAATAGGTAACAAAGTTCAGCACAAAATTTGAAAGGTTTTTGCGAGCACCATTGAGCATTTTGGGATCAAGACGCCTGTTGTAGCGGGGCGCTTGCCCGCCAGCGCTCTTTGGCGTATTCACCCGCCAGAGAACGTTGGCGGGTAAAAATCAAAAGCTGTCTGAGTCCCGAGCACAAGCGAGGTCGAGTTCTTTTGATTTAGCCCAGCTGCAATCGGCGTCCCCAAAATGGTCACCGGCGTGAGCAAATGCCTTTCAAACTGCTGAAAGACTGTTTAAAGTAATTTCTGGGACATTATACTAGCCGCACCCGACCTCCAGTATTACTGATTGCCGAAACCGTTCCAGTCACCGCAATCCGGGCATTGCCAGGTAATTCCGTTGCACGACATTCCCCACATATTTTCTTTCATACAAGCCTGGCACATACTGAATCCACAACGGCAACCCCAGCAGAAAGGCACTGTTGAACCGCAGCAGTGACACACCTTCGACCTTTGTTTTAGCAGCCTATATCGGTGGGATTTTTTAACTTGGAAATGGGACATGTTCAACCTGGTGGCAGCCGTTTATCGGTTTGAGTCCTTGGGCACATCGATAATATCAACATCTAGCCGGATCCCGTCAAGGGCTTCCCCAGGATTTCCTTTTGCACAGTACGACCCGCAATCCATCTTTTAAGATGGGTTGGCAACTTGTCGTTTTGCGGTATTAATGCTATGGTCTCGGCAATTCGGCGACCTTCCAGAATTTGGTTTTTGATCGACTCCAATAAATCACCTGAT
>CAMYNZ010000083.1 GCA_947259865.1 uncultured Desulfobacterales bacterium
GCCTGGGAAACATAAGGGAGTCAGGGTATGACGTAAAGAGGCTTCTAAAGACCGAGCAAGCCCGGAAGGCAATTCAATCAATTGATGCAAATGGATGCTTTTGCACCCATGAGTGTTATTGCATGACGAATATTCTCTTTAACCCGTCTATGGTTCCGGCCGTGTTGAAACAGTATCTGAAGCTTCGCCGCAAAAGCCCGACCGCGTGAGGCAGCCGCGTGCATCACGATCTGAATCGCTTGCGCCAGTGGAAAATATCTGTTTTTACCCACAGCCAATACAAACTTTTAAAACCGCTCAGCGCGGCCTTGAAATCATCAATCGTCCGTAATCCTAAAATTTTGTGTAAGATAAATTTGGGTCGTGAATAAAATCGCCTGAATGCGATCTGCCGCAGCTTTATAATTTCTTCCCGGGTCATCGAGAAGGGGATAAAGGCCGCACCCTGATAGGTAAAATCTTCGAGATCATCTGACATGCGGCCGTATTTATCAATATTGCTATGGAGCTCAGTCCCTGGAAATGGTGTCAGGGCATGAAAATTAGCCACGTCGGGCTCAAGTTCACAGGCAAACTCGATTGTTTTCAGCCCTTCCTCGAAGGTCTCACCCGGGATCCCAAATATAAATGGAGTAAAAACCGTTAATCCCACCTCTTTTGCGGCTGTCACGGCATCACGTATCTGTTGCAGGGTGGTCCCTTTTTTTATCCGATTCAGGTTTTTTTGCACTCCACTTTCAGCACCGAAAAGAATTGCCCAGCAACCGGCTTCTTTAAACGCGGTCAGCAAAGGTTTATCCACCTGATTGACGCAGGCAGAAGCAAACCACGTGAAATCGAGTTTGCGGGCTTTTATCGCCTGCGCGATCTGCAGGGCTCTGGCGTAGTCGGCCGCGAATGTGTCATCTATGAATTTAATTTCTCTATAGCCTTGTTTCAGACATAATTCGATTTCCTGCAGGACATTTTCCACGCTTCGATACCGGCTGCCATTTTTTCTTTCTCTATCGATCTGGAAGCAAAAGATACACCCTCTGTTGCAGCCTCTGGAGGTCATGATGACCGCCACCGGTTTGCGTTTATAGGTTGCCGGCGGCGGTATGTATTTTTCGGTCTTACCCAACAATTCCCTGGCCGGAAAGGGGATCGAATCCAGATCGGCAATCGGCGCCCTGGGAAGCGCTTTGACGGTATTTTTACCCTCCCTAAAGACAACCCCCTCAACGCCAGAAAGGCTCCTGCCCTGCGAAAGCCGATCTAATATCTGAACAACCGTAATTTCTCCCTCACCGATCACTGCGGCATCGATCCATTTGCAGGCCTCCAAACACTGCTCTTGTAAAGCGATTGGATAGGGTCCGCCAACAGCTACAAAAGTGTCTTGAAGCTGAACTTTTATATCCGCGGCGGTCTGCATGGCCGCATTCCAGCCGAAAGTGGTGGAATAGATTCCAACAAAGTCGGGCGCGTATTGTGACATTTTACGGATGATGTCCCCATGGGTCAAAAAGGCACCATTGAAAAACTTAACCTCATGGCCGGCCGCTAAGATGGAAGCGGCCACATAAAGCGTCCCCAGGGGTTGCCAGTAATTTATCTGGGAGCCGGCCGTTTTTTTCGAAAAAATCTCCTGCGGTTCCCAGGCAGGTATGATGAGCGCGCATTTCATTTATTTATGCTCCGATAATTATGTCTTGCTCGCTTTTTTCAACACCCAGCCGTTCCAATATGGTTTCAGCAACATGGGTTCCGGATTCAATGGCATGGTCCATATTATAGTATTTAAATTGCCCGGCCCGACCGATGATATGGAGGTTTTTAAAACTTTCAAGATATTTCAAAACTTTTAGATAATATTTGCGGTAATCCAATTCAAACAGGGGATAGGCATTCGGTACTCTGACGACACAGCTGTCAATCACCTCATTTTTATGCATAAAATCCAATTTTTCTAAATAATCCAAACTCATAGATACGAACTGATCATCGCTTAAACCCCATAATTTATCTCCCTTAAAACAGAAATACTCTAAGACCAGATGGGTTTTGCCTCTGGGGGCCGTGTGCGGGCTCCAGTTGACCGGCTCATGGATCCGGCCGAAGGGTATTTCTTGTTCGGGGAAATAGATCCAGGTGTTGTCCGTAACCCTCTCCCGGTTAAGCATAATCGTTACGGTTACGACGTTTCTAAATTTAAGTTGCGAGGCGGCCGTGATAATATCTTCCGGCGCTGAGGGCCTGATCATTTTTATAAAGTTTGTTAATGGAATTGAAGAGACGAATTCACAGCCTTCCAGTGTGCAGATTTGATCCTCATTTTTGGCAATTACATTTTTGATCAAAAAATTCTCATGATTAATTTGCGCGACTGAGGTGTTTGTCAGCACCCGATTTTGTTGTTCGATCGCCTCTCTCAATCTTTCAGAAATTTGACCGATTCCCAGGGGGGGATAAATAAACTGATCGGCTAAGGTTGCGATAGCCGTTGCATCGGTTTTGGCAAAGGCCTTTTTTACTGCAATCCATAGGGAAAGATCTCTTATTCTCTGTTGACCCCATTCCCAGCTTATTTTTCCACTTTCAATTCCACAAACTTTCTGGCTGTATTGCTTAAAATAAAGATTAAACATGGTTCGGCCGAATCGGTTGACGATCCAGTCTTCAAGCGTAATAATATCGGGGGCTTTTAAATGCTGTTTGACCCTTTCCTTCAAATAGTCCCAAATGATCCGTAGACTTATCCGTGTATTTAATCCAAAAATCACATTTGCCGGCCTTAAGGGATAGTCAAAATATCTCTTGAATAAATATATCTTGCTTTTGCGGGGCACTACCAGAAAATCATCTTTGAGGACATCTTTGACGAATTGGTCGATGCGCTTGTTTGTGGTAAAAAAACGATGGCCTCCTAAATCAAATCGAAAACCATGGTGCCGGATTGTTTTTGCCAATCCGCCGACTGTGGAATCTGCCTCCAGCACAAGCGCCGCCTGACCTGCGGCGGATATAGTATAGCCTGCCGCAAGCCCCGCGAGACCGGCGCCCAAAATGACGACTTTTTTTGAATGTCAAAGTTTGTGCTACAGTTCCAGGGTTTGGTTGAAAAAAAACCAGAAAAACCAATGTATTCTTAGATGGTTATTCTGGTTTGGGCAAGCTTAAAAATTTGGGGGTTGGCCTGCACCCGTTTGGAAGCCCGATTCAGTGTCGCTCAACGCTTCTGTAGGGTTTTTTAAATTGAAAGTGGCCGGGTGCAGGCGCCATAGTCTATTGCTTCTAAGCGCATGGGCGAACACTGCGCAATCAGCGTAATGGTATTCTATTATCCACTTCGGGGTTGTCGTTTTATTATTTAAGATCCGGTTGGTACATCAGTTTGGGATTCATTTTATAGGTCCAGGGTAATCCCTCCAGCCGCCAGCCACCAAGATTACGCTGGCCGTGAAACGGGCTGTTCTTATCTTTGACTTTATCGCCCTCAAATCCGCCGAGCACATTGAATACCTTATCTGGTTTAAACCCGGCATCGACCGCAGCCGTACTTGCGCCGATAGTTCTGGCAGCGCTGCGGCACAGCAATAACAGCGTGTCGGTTTCAGGATTAAAACGGGCCTTAAGATCCTGGCTGAAATTTTTATTTAAATCTTTCTTATAGCCCTTTTTACCCGTTTTGGTGGTGTAAAATTTCCAGGGAATATTATAGGCGCCATTGGGATGACCAATATCTTGATATTCAATGCGCGTGCGCACATCGACGATAAATGTGTGCTTTGGGTCTGCCTTTACCATTCTATAGGCCTCTGTCGGCGTCACATTTCCGCCCTTGTGTTTTCCCTTTACCGGGTATATTTCTTGAGCCCAGGCTGTGGCACTCAAAACAAAAACCATCACCAGTGTTATCACCAAAATTTTTTGTACTCTTTTCATCTTCTTCTCCTTTGGATATGGTTAAGATTCATTAAGAAGGGATTCATACCTTAATGCTATGATTAATGCAAGAGAATATGTCTAAAAAATCACCTCCCTCCAGAAAACCATCCCTGCTCGTAGCCCCGGAGAGCTTGGACAGCAGCGATGTGTCTTAGACTGCCGTGCTCTAAGGCTTGTTCAGTTTCTTGGGGAAAAAGAGGATTGCTGGCTGTTCACAGGAGTGGCCAAGAAATTTTTTTGAACAAGCAGGGAAAATGGCCTCGTGGGTACTAATTGGCAGCACATTGAGTTTATCCCCTGCCACAATGTAGTATCTTTGTCAACTAAAAAACGCATTTGTGAAAAATTATCTTTTCAACCTGCTCATCCAATTACCAACCTATCAACCCAACAAGGCGGGGATCATATTATCTTGCTATCAGAACGGACACATCGGCTCTATTGGCAACCTCTCTACTGACGCTACCCATAAAGAAGTTGTGGAGTCTCTTACCCCTTGACCCGATTACGATCATTTCAGCGCCTTCTTCTTGAGCGGTCTTCAGGATTTCTTCTGCAGGATGTCCTTCCTTGATAACGGGCTTTACCCCCGTTACCCCCAGTTCTTCAAAAGCCTTTTTGAAGTACTCTATAATCCTTTGGGCCTTTTTATCTAACATCTCTTGATGCTCTGTGCCTTTCAAAGACTCTTTTAATGTTTCTACCTCGGAATCACTCATCAACACATCATCCATCAAAGACCGACCCATGATTTTTTCTACATATAGCAATAATACTGTTTCCGGACGGGCACAGGGAAAAAGCTGGGCCATAAATTCAACTAAAGGCAGAGAACTTTTGGTATCATCGACAGCCACCAGAATTTTTTTCATCTTCCATTCCTCCTTCAAACGATTCGGATTTCAGTTACAAGCGGTAAGGACCCGCTGTTCGGGCGGGACATTGCATGAAAGCAGACGCTTCCATGTCAATTGAATGAGCGCCGCATCATACGAATAAGTCCAGTTGCATAAATTCGCTTGACAATGATTACTACTTTGTGGCATACAAAAGCAACGCTTTTTTGCACCTAAACTGAAATCAACACGCTTGTTGGCTTTATCCTCCCTATTGGACCGGCTTCTGAGTGTGCAAGCAAAGCTCTATCAACCGGAAGAATTTTAGGACTTATATAAGCATTATCCTTCCTGAACCGCTACCTCCGGGATAAACCGGTCGACTTTACTCACGCTGTCACTCACACACATCAGCTTATGAAGGGGGTACTAAATTGGATGGTATTAAAACTATGGATGGATTTAAATTTACAGCGAGTGGAACTGCGCTGGCTAATAATAAGAACAAACGAGTTATTGTCAGTTTCATACTATTTCTTTTGGTAAGCACCGGAGGACTTTTTTATTTCAGCGGACATAATTTTGTGGGACATTTTTGGGCGACCTTACTTTTCTCTGCCTTTCTGGGACTATTCGCGTTTTCATTAGTAATAACTCAGAATAATAGGATACGGATAGTCGGTATAATGGGATTGCTCATCACGGTCAGCGTGGGATCTTATGTCTTGGCAGAAATATACATCTATATGGTTGCTTATTTGTGGTTCGGCTTTATTTACGGTCTGGCATTGCAATACGGTCGATTTTGCTTTTCCTCGGCTTTCAGGGATCTCTTTGCCGTGGGTGTCTCCAGGATGGCTGTCGGAATTGTGATAGCTGTCGTTCTTTTTGGCCTAACCGTTGCACCGGTTACCGCAATAGGTGAGAGTACGTTTCACTCCGCCCCCTGGGGTTGGCATGCTTTTATTGCCGGACTGATTTTTGGAATTGGGATGGTTTTTGCAGGTGGTTGCGCATCCGGTTCTCTGTATAAGATTGGGGAAGGCAATGGTACGGCCATCATAGTGGTTTTATCGATTAGTGTGACCCAGGCGCTGTTTGCCGATGTTGGGGGATGGGCTAACGCTTTGGTTCCGGATTCCTGGAAGGAAAAAGCCCTGGAAAAAGCAGTCGAAAAAGGCAGCGTCTTCACAGAACAAGTTATCCCTGCCGATGGTTGGCTGGATCAGTATCTTGCCGGCCACGTATGGTGGCAGCCATCTCAAACTTTCGCACAAGCTTTGGGATTACAAAATGACTCTTTTTTAGGGGCCTTTTTCGGTAATTTAGTGGTTGGGATTCTGATACCGGCGGCCATACTGCTTATTTTTGTGTACATTTTCTGGTCAAGAAAAGCCTTTTTAAAGAGATGGGAAAAAGAAAACAGGAGCAGGGGTCTTAAGGCTGAACTTGTCGGTTACTGGACAATGATCGTGGCTTCAAAGAGAACGGCTGTGGCAGGTTTATTCCTTGGTATTGCTTGCGGTCTTCACATGCTCGTGATGAAAGGGCTAAGGCGCACCTTTGACATGGAAAATGCCGGGCAGCTTCTGGAGGCGTTAGACTATAACTTTGGCATATCCGCTCAAGGGACGGTATTTGATCCGGGTTACTGGTACGTGACCACTCAGGAAGCACAATTGGTCGGCTGGATAGGAAATAAGCTGGGCTGGGAGAACATGGATAATGTTTTCTTTGGTTGGGTTAACGGGATCCCGAATCCGATTTATGACACTGCCGACTGGATGTCTATTGCGCTGATAGCCGGTGCAGCCGTGATGGCTCTTTTGCACAATGAATTCAAATGGAAACGACCCACCAGAGAGCTTGCGACCTGGGCGGTCATTGGCGGATTTTTAATGGGCATAGGTTCCAGGCTGGGTCTTGGATGTAACGTCGGTGGTTTTTTCGTAAGAGCCGCCAACGGCGACATATCCGGCTGGATATATGGATTCGGAATGATGTTTGGTGCTTATATTGGGGTTGCATTCTTTAACTGGTACACAGAAAAAAAGATGGCCAAGGAGATGGCAGCTTTTGATTTATAATACAGGATTAAATAATTAGACCCCATGCGTCAATGGACTGTTTTATAACGTAGAAGTCATATCTTAGGCGGCATCATTAACGGGGAGGTATTTACCATGGCAATGAAATATGAAAAAAAGGATGATTGTTATTTGCTGGATGTACAGGGTTATGTGTGTCCCCATCCGCAAATGTATACCAAAAAGGCACTTAAAAATATGGAATGTGGCGAGATTCTTGAGGTGGTATTTGATAATCCCTCTTCATCAGAATCCATTTCAGCAATGTGCGAGGCCGCCGGTGACGAGATTGTCGATAAATTAGAAGAGTGTGGTATATTTTGCTGGAAGATTAAAAAAACTTAAGTTAATCTTCAGATGCCGGATGCACATCCCGTGGTGAATATCGGGTTTAAGTTTAATTTGCAAAACTGATTCCATTATTCACGCGCGACGATGCATTCAGCCTTAAAGCAGAGAAGGGACCCCAAACATGAAAAACGGTTTGTGGATCGTAATTGTTATCGTGGTATTGTTTATAGGCGTTCTGGGAGGGTTTACAGCCAGGTCCTATCATATTAGAAATAAAATCAGTAAAATTCCACCACAAGTAAAGATTGAAGATTTTAAAACCCAAATATTGAATAACGTATCAAGTGTGGAGCATAAAAAATATATCCTCAATCTTTATTCAGAAAATGAAGACAATTATATACTGAAAACCGGCTCAGATGTATCAAAAAAACAGATAATGGGGATTCATAAGATATTAGAACACTATAATATTTTAAAATCAGTTCAGGTTCTGATTCAACCCGCAGCTGAGAGTGATTGTGGAGAGAGTGCCGGTTATTGAGAATATTGTAACTTTTACATAAGTTTATTACTTAAAAGCAATAAAAGATTAACAAAAAATGCGGATTTCTAGCTACATGGGAGAAATATAACAATGAAAAACATTGGCTGGTTAGTAATTGTTATTGTGTCACTCGGTATAGGTTTTACCATAGGTTGGTCTCAATCGGAAAAAGTCGATACTATCGGCGAGAAGAAGATACACGAGATTAAAAAAGGTAGACTATCAATCAAAAAAAGTGAAGTGGTTCCAAGAAAAATAGAAATTCTCGAGTTCCATTCTGATATATTGAATGGACTATCAAATGAGGCGGACATAAAATATATCGAGAAACAGTATGTAAAAGGTGAAAACTATTATATATTGAAGGAGGATCTGACAGTAGAAGAAAAAGCAAAGATTTATGACATTTTTATGTCGGCTGATATCGATATCATTGAAGCAATAGATGGCTGCTAATAGCGTTCCGGCTGTTGCAAGGAATGCAGACAGCCCACCCTCACCACCAACAGATCACCTTATCGTTTTCAAAGACCAGCTCAATCAATTTGTCGTAATCCACATCCTCCCGGTACATTTCAAATTGTCGGGTTTTTTTGCCTTTTGATAAAGGATCTATCAACTTTTTTATGACGGCATCCGGTTCGGATTTAAATACATGTAATATATTCATCTTAAGCACCTCTAAAACGGAATTATCAGATCATACTCAAATAATTTTTTACCCATGTTATCCAATGACAGATACTCGAAAAAACCCCATTTATCCACATTGGCCTTATTATCCGTGTAGATTTCAGCTTCCAGGTCGTCTTTAAGAAATTCCAGATTCTCCCGGTAGCCTTCAAACCGGTCTTCGGGCATCTGGACCTCTCCGATTACAAACATATGGGCGTCAATCATCTGAACGCCCAATCCCAGGCTGGATCTCAGTCCTTCCCACTGGTTGCCTGCATTCCGTATGATTACGGCTGCCTTTTTTGTTTCCATTTCTCTCTCCTTTCAAAGGACCATATAGCGATCGCATTTATCTATCATTGCGCAATGCCTGGATTGAGTGGCCAAATCCTTGGGGCTCATCCCTGGGGGTATTGACTGATCTTTTAAACCAAGCTCTTCCCAACTTACATTGCATAGCGATATCTCATGATCCTCATCGGAGCTGATAATTTCAGCGAGCTCAGGATACCTGGGATGTTGTGATATCCGCACACCCTCGTGGGTCAAGAAAATGCAAAGCGTCTTGCCGGCCTTTTTTGCGGCTCTGACAACCCCGATGAGATGGTCAACATAATTGTCGGTTGGGACAAAGATTCCCAATTTTTCTTTCAGCACCATATAAAATAACCCCCTTTCAGCTATTTCCCTTAATCGAAATAAAACATGACATTCTCGTTTTTCCCGAATTGCGTTTCAAGTCGGTTAAAAAACATAATTTAAATACTAAACTGTAATGCTGAACTGTCAAGAAAAAAATGATACATCGTGGTATAACGAGGATGGCCAGGTGTTGCCTCGTCCCAGAACGTTTTCAGGAAGTCTTGCCGTGGAACTGAATCAGTCACACTCATAACTTTCTTCTTGGTCGACCATTTTGTTTGAGAGGATTGGAAATTGAGTTAAAGATATATTAGAAATATAGTGACCAGGCAATCCAGAATAGCATCGGCCAGGGTGGGATTGGGCCCGGTATAAAAGGAATGTTATTAAATTTTAATGTTTAGTGGATGACAATGCTAATGGGCTAACTGGCTAAATCTTGTATCGGGTGAGCATTTTGCCTCGGTTGGCAATATGGAAATCTGGTAAAAGATCATGTATTTGGAACCGGGTCGGATAATTTCCGCCAGAATTCGGGCACAAGGAATATGATGATCATAAATATCTCAAGTCGCCCCAGCAGCATGCACCAAATCAGCAGCCATTTTCCCAAATAAGGGATTTGGGCGAAGTTGTCTGCCGAATCCACAAGCCCGAATCCCGGTCCGATATTGCCGATACACGGTTGAGAAATCTTTCAGCGAGTCGTTCAGATCTGGAAGGGCTGGCTAGGGTCGTGGTGATAGAGTAAAAGCAAACGGGATCAAACCTTGATCTCCAATTAAGGTTTGGCCCCTTACCAGACCTCATTGAACTTTTTCGGGCTTGGTGGTCTTGCCGCCGTGCACCGGATCGTCCGATACCCGCGTCACCTTGACGGAGGCCACCTTGTACTCGGGGATCTTGGCAGTGGAATCAACGGCCGGGTTTGTGAGGACGTTGGCCGGCGCCTCCCGCCAGTGAAAGGCCATGAACGCCAGACCGCTGGGAACCCGCCGATCCTTGCGCGCCTTGGTCAGGATTTCCCCTCTTCGTGAACGCACTCGCAGCAGATCGCCTTCCTCTACCCCCATCTGAGCGGCATCGTCCGGACTGATGTCCACATGGCTTTCCGGCTCCAGCGTTTCCAGGACTCGAGAGCGACGGCTCATGCTGCCGGTGTGAAAGTGTTCCAGTACTCGGCCGGTGGTCAGCACCATGGGATATTCCTCTGAAGGCTCCTCCGCCGGTGGACGATAAGGTACCGCATGGAACTTGCCCTTGCCGCGGGTGAAGCGGCCCACATGCAGCCGAGGGGTGCCGGCATGGGTGTCGTCCCAGCAAGGCCACTGCAGTCCGCCTGTCCGACCCAAGCGCGAATGCAGCATGCCGCCGTAAATGGGCGTGAGTTCGGCGATCTCTTTCATGATCGCGGCACTGGATTCGTACTGCATGGAATACCCCAGACGAGTCGCAATGTCGGCGATGACTTGCCAATCCTGCCGGGCATTGCCTGGCGGCGGCAGGGCTTTGCGGAGCAGCTGGACCCGGCGTTCCGTGTTGGTGAATGTGCCGTCCTTTTCGGCAAAGCTGGCGGCCGGCAGGATCACATCCGCCAGCAGGGCCGTCTCGGTCAGAAAGATGTCCTGCACGGCCAGAAACTGCAGCTTGCTCAAGGCATGGCGGGCGTGGTCCAGGTCGGGTTCGCTCATCAACGGGTTTTCGCCCATGATATACATGCCCCGCAACTCCTGTCTGTCGGCAGCCGCCACCATTACGGTAAGTGGAAGGCCCGGATTGCCGTTCAGCTCAACCCCCCACGCCTTGCTGAATTTGGCTTGCGCTGTCGGATCCCCGACCTTCTGATAGCCGGGGTAGACATTGGGCAGGGCGCCCATATCGCAAGCTCCCTGGACGTTGTTTTGCCCCCTCAGGGGGGAGAAGCCGGTTCCCTCTCTGCCCATGTTGCCGGTGAGCATCAGCAGGTTGGCAATTGACTTCACGTTGTCGACGCCGGTTGTGTGCTGAGTGATCCCCATACCGTAGACCGCCACGGCAGTGGTTGCCCGCCCAAAGATTTCGGCCGCCCTCCTGGTTTTTTCTGCCGAAACACCGGTAATCGATTCGACGGTTTCCGAGGTATATGGTTCCAAGCTGTCTTTGAAGGATTCGAAGTCTTCACAGCGTTGCCGGATAAACTCCTCGTCGTGCCATCTGCCGGCGATGATCTCATGCATCAGCCCGTTGAGAAGGGCCACGTCCGTTCCCGGCCGGTGGTTCAAGTGCAATGCGGCCGCTTGGGTAAGCTCTGTTGCGCGTGGATCGGCCACGATCAGTCGGGCGCCGTTTTCCCTGACGTTGCGTTTGATGCGCCTTGCAATGATGGGGTGGCATTCCGTGGTGTTGGAGCCGATGACCAGGATCGACTCGGCCCGGGTCACCGCCGCCGCGAATTGCGCCGGCCGGAAGTTGAACAGGATGCCGTACTCGCGCTCCTGCTCCTCGAGCGTGCCGGCGGTGAGCGGGCTGACATAGACGCCCGGGACGCCGAGCACCGCGCCCTCCGAGAGCATGGTGCCGCTTTCGCCGAAGATCAGCGCCGCCCGGGCCATCAGGTGATGCACCCGCTCGACGCCGAGCCGCAGCCGCAGCGGCTCGAGCTCGTCGGGGAGCGCGCCCTCGGTGGAGATGACCACCCGGCCGTGGCGGCCCAGGCGGCGCACCGCGTCGAGCTTCTGCTCCAGGCTCAGGCCCCGCCGCCCGAGGTCGTGGCCGGCGCCCCAGGCGACAAAGCGCACGATGGAGAACCGCTCGCCCGGCGCGAGGCCGGCTTCGGCCAGCACGCCCGGGTCGGCGGTGAACCGGCCGGGATGCAGATAGGCCAGCTCGTGGTAGCCGTCGTAGCGCTCGTGGCGCCAGCGGATCGAGCCCAGATAACAGCGCGGCACATAGACGCAGGTGGCGAACGGATAGGACAGCAGGTTCGAGACGGTGGCGTGCTCGGTGTCGTAGAAGACGTAGGTCGGGACCCGCAGCAGCCAGCCCAGCGAGGCGACGAAGGTGCCGGCGATCGCCATCATGGCGTCGGGCCGGAAGCGGCGGATGATGCCGGCGAGCCGCGCCTGGCGCGCCAGCATCTCGCGGCCCAGGTTGACGAGGCCGGGCCGGGCGTGGCCAAAGGCGTCGAGCTCGAGGCCGTAGGCCGCCGCCAGCTCGAGCAGGATGTCCTTGTGCCGCCCCGCCAGGTAGACCTCGTGCCCCTCGCCGCGCAGCTTCGCCACCAGGTTGCGGAAGAAGTGCAGATGGGCCGGGTGGGTGATGTCGAGCAGCAGCCGCACGGAGAGCGATCATTGTAGCCGCCGGGTCCGGGTGGGGTCCGGGCTCGGGCGCGGATAGACTGCGGGCAATGTCCCGGTGGTACCGATCCGCGCGCGAGCGCCGGCTCTGGCTTTGGGCCGGCGCCCTGCTGGTGGCGATCTACGCCTCGCTGTACTCGGTGCGGCCGCTGGCGGAGTGGCTGCGCGAGCGCAACCTGCTGCGCGGGACGATCCTGGTGCTGTTTCTGCTGGTGGGGGCGCTCATCCTGCGCTGGTTCGCGGCGCGCGCTCCGGGCTGGCGGGAGATCATCGTCCTGGCGCTGTTCGCGGGGCTCTACCTGGCGGTCCTCTGGCCGGTCCGGATGCCCGAGGAGCGGTTCCACCTGCTCGAGTACGGGCTGCTCGCCGGGCTGGTCTACGCCGCGCTGCTCGAGCGCCGCGGACCCGGCGGCGCGATGCGCTGGTCGCCCGGCCAGGCGGCGCTGGCCGTCCTGCTGACCGGGCTCGCCGGCTGGGGCGACGAGGGCATCCAGTATCTGCTGCCCAACCGGCACTACGACTGGGTCGACGTCGGGCTCAACCTGCTGGCGGCGGTGCTGGCGATCGCCGCGCTGGCGGCCCTGGCCGAGGCCCGCCGCCTCAACCCCTCCGGCGTCCGGTGATATCTTCGGCCCGGGGTCATTTCGGCCTGGGCTATTTCGGGCCCGTTGAGCGAATACCGCCGGCTCGCGCGCCGTAGAGAGTCTCGGCAGGAGGAAACCAGATGACGACAGGATTCGAAGAGGCGCAAGAGCGGCGCAACTGGCTCGAGCGCCTGATGGACAAGATCCCGGGCTTCCGGGGCTTCCAGGACCGCGAGCTGCGGCGCGACGTGGACAAGCTGCAGCGCGAGCACCTGGCCAAGGAGCTCGGGCGGATCAAACAGGCGGTGCGCGGCAAGGCGCAGGCCTACACCGACGCCGGGAAGATCGGCGCGCTGTATCTGTTCGGCCGCATGGACGGCCGCCTCGACGGCCTGTCGCAGGCGATCCGCTTCGCCGACTACGGCCACAGCGGCTTCTTCGATGTGGTCAAGATCAACGAGCCCGAGCTCGACGCCATCTACCAGTTCGACCTGGCGCTGGTCGAGGACATCGACCGGCTGGCCGGCGGCGTCGCCGCCATCCCGCTGCCCGGCCAGGGCGAGGCCACCCAGGCCTGCGAGCAGGTCCTGGCGCACATCGCCGCCGTGTCCGACAAGTGGACCGAGCGCAAGAACGTCATCAGCGGCGTCGTCAAGACGGCCGGCTGAAACAGAGAGGAACGATCATGGAAGTCATCCAGTACGTCGACCCGACGGGCCAGACCATGGTGGCGCGGGTGCCGTCGCAGGGCACCAAGGCGATCCAGCTCGGCAGCCAGCTCGTCGTCGAAGAGAGCCAGCAGGCGGTCTTCTTCCGCGACGGCAAGGCGCTCGACACCTTTGGCCCCGGCCGCCACACCCTGGCCACCCAGAACCTGCCGTTTCTGACCAAGATCCTGGGGATACCGTTCGAGGGCAAATCGCCCTTCCAGGCGGCGGTGGTCTTCACCTCCAGCAAGACCTTTCTCGATCTCAAGTGGGGCACCAAGGAGCCGGTGGTCTATCGCGACCAGGAGCTGGCGATGGTGCGGCTGCGCGCCTTTGGCAAGTTCGCCGTGCGCATCGCCAACCCGCAGCTGTTTGTCAACAGCGTGGTCGGCACCCAGGGGCTCTACACCACCGACGGCGTCGAGGGCTACTTCAAGGACGCCATCGTCGCCCGGCTGACCGATCTGCTGGGCGAGAACCTGACCTCCATCTTCGACCTTCCCAAGGTCTACGACGAGTTGGGCATGGGGTTGAAGGCGCGGGTCGGCGACGACTTCACCAAGTACGGCATCGAGCTGGTGGATTTCTTCCTCGGCGCCATCACGCCGCCGGAAGACGTGCAGAAGATGATCGACGAGCGCACCGGCATGGCCGCGGTCGGCGACATGAACCAGTACCTCAAGTTCAAGGCGGCGAAGGCCATGGGCGACGCGGCGCAGCAGTCCGGCGGCGAGACCGGCAGCGGCGTCGGCGCCGGGCTGGGCGTCGGCATGGGCGCCGGCATGGGGATGATGCTGCCGCAGATGATGAAAGAGGCGATGCAGGGCGGTGGAGCGCCACCGGCCGGCGGGGGAGCGCCGCAGGGCACCAGCCAGGCCCCGGCGGCCGCGGCCGGAGCGGTGGCGGCTGGCGCCGCCGCGGGC
>CAMYNZ010000084.1 GCA_947259865.1 uncultured Desulfobacterales bacterium
CACCACCGGAACAAAACGCATGGCATTTGCGCCGGCAATCGCATTGGCGTTTTGCAAATACTGGCGCAATGACCCCTGTATCCAGCGATTGGCACCAACGTCATCATCAACATCATCCCGGGTATTAACAATTGGACTAAAAATAAATCCAAAATTTAAGCCCGTCACATCAATTCCGGCCACATTAACCCGCGTGATGTGGTCGGCACTATCAATTCCAGCAGCGGCACTATCGGAAACGGTACTGGATTGGCCACCGTAACAAGCACCGGCTGCAACCAAGGTGGTTACCCCACTAGCACCGTCATCACAACGGGCACCTACCGTGCCGTATGTCTGCTCGGCCCACACATCGTCCTGGGTAAAACCGCCGTTGAGTCCAGCATTCGGTGTTAACGTTTTGGAATCCACGACTATCCAATAGGTGACGTTAAACACCCCGCCGATAACATAATTGCCGCTTCCGTCCGTTGTAGTCGATCCTCTGTAAGTATCACCGGCATCGGGCAGCGAGTCGCCATCATCCTGGTATATGTTAACGGTCGCATTAGGTCTGGCTATGGCATCGGCCAGGCTGGCATCCCCATTAACATCTTCATAAACCGTCCCACTGATGCCGTATACCGGGCTTCCGGTGGGATAATGATACCCCAGATCCACAACGCCGAAATCCGAACCGTTGTCGGTCCGGGTGGAACGGGTATCCAACCCCAAAATGGCAGCGGTGACGCCGCCGGCATTTACAGCCGGACTGTCGCTGCCCTGACCGGATAGAATCTGGCTCAGATGAAAATCACCGGTCAACGGATCGATAAACAGGGGGTTGGACTGGATGTTGCCGGTTCCGGGCAAAACAGCACTGATGTAGTCGTTATAGTTGTAGGTCGCGGTGGCCGTGTTGTCGATGGCATGCCAGAAAATGTTGTTTTCATATATGTTGCCCGCGGTGGCCGCCCCCTCTAGCGCCCAGCCGCCGCCGCCGGTGGTTACACCGCAATTGTAGATGGTATTGTTGGTGAGCATGTGATTGCCGCCGCCGCTGGGGGTTATGCCGTCATCATCAATATTGTAGATGAGATTGTTTTCGACCAGGTTGCTGCTGCTGGTGCCTTCCATGTAGACGGCGTCACGGCCGGTGTCGTGAATGACGCAGTTGAGTACCTGGTTGTTGCTGCTGTTGTTGAAATAGATATTACCGTCGTTTCCGGCACAGTCATTGTAGTTGGTTATTTCGAAGCCGTCGATGATGATGTAATCGAGGTTTTGAATGTCAAATGCGATGCACAGCGTACCGCCACCGTCCAAAACGACATTGCCCAGCGCTTCGTAAGTAATCGGATCAACAGCGGTACCACCATTGAGCGGAATGACCGCCTCACTATAGGTACCGGTTACGACGTATGTTTGGTCACCGGCCACCATGGTGTCGGCCGCTTTCTGGATGGTGCGGAAAGCACCGGCCGGTGAATTGGTCGTACCCGGGTTGCTGTCATTGCCGTCGGTGCGGACATAATAAATCGTGGGGCCTTTGATAGAGACGCCGGCGATGGCCCAATCATCCGAGCCGGGCCACGTCCACGACGCGGTGACGGTGGGGGCGCCACCGGGCTGGGTGCTGCCTGCGCCGTTTCCTTCGTTTATTACGAGGTCCCACTGCACCGTCTGACTGGCGCCCGCGCCGATCGTCAAGTCGTAGTCGGCGGCATCGTCCACCCCGACCACTCCGAAGACGAGCTCGTTGGCATCGGAGCTGACCGGTACAGAAGCACTGCCGGCGGCGGGACCGGTCGCCGAGGCAAAAGGGCCTAAAGGCGCGGTCTGATCGACGCCCGTGAAGGTCATCACGCCGATGTTCGCGCCGTCGGCAGCCGCGTTGTCGAAAGTCACCACAACGTCATACGTGCCCGTTGTCAGGCCGTTGGCTTGCGTCAATTGCCAGATCTCGACCCGCATCTGACCGCCGGCGGAGTCGCGCACTCCGACGGGGCTCAGGGGGATTCCGTTGTAGGTGATGGAGCTGACGGTCTCGGTGCCGGCTTGAGCGATAGAGACACCCACCAGCATCAGGCGGCTGCTGCCGGAAGTTGTGTGGGGGATGTTGATGCTCAAAGCGGTCGTGGTGTCGAAGGAGATATCGTCAATGGCGACTGCCAGCACGTGGCCCCAGCTCTGCTGGAGCTCGGCTCCGAAGGTGACCCGGGATTCGATGCCGCCGGTGGTGTACTCGAGATCCCAATCTCCGCCCTGCCTTGCATGACCGGTCCTGTCGGTAGATGCGGCTACATCGGCCCGGGTGAGCTCAGACACCCACTTCATGAGTTCCCGGCCGTGGTCGCCGGCAGCGAGGTCACAGCCGTAAAAGAGCAGGTCCGCTTCGGTATTGAGCGCCTGGCCCCAGCCGGCCACCGCTTCAGCATTGGCTTCAAGCGTGCGGGCATTGAGCCAATGCCCTCCGAACTCCAATGCCCCGTCCGTACCGTGGCTGAGGAAGTGGACGGCATCGACCTGCAGCCGGCTTTTGAGTACCTCGCTGACCTGCTCGATCCCGTCGCGGGTAACATCGAGGGTAATGATCTCGAAGCGCCGGCTCTGGCCCGATTGGGCCTTGAGATCGGCAAGCAGGCTGTCACGACCCGGCACCCGCGGATCGACGAAGACGAGTTCCCGGGTAGGATGCATGTCAGTGTCCGCGGTTGAGGTCAGAGATTGAGCCGTGATTCTGGATAGATCCGTGCGGTGCTGCCAGGTCGCGTTGTACCCGGCGGCCTGACTCAAGGTGGGGAACAGGAGAACGAAGGTCAAAACCAAGGAGAAAATGACGGTTATAATACTTCCTTTAGATGGGGCAATTTCGTTAAAAAAAGGCTGCACGACTCCTTTCCTCATTTCGGCAAAAACACGGAATGGATGCATGCTGTTGAGTATGTTAGCTGGCCCTGCCATCGATAATAGGATTTGATACTTTTTTTAATGTTATTATTAAGTTATCGGCAAAATGGCGCATAACTAAACGGTTTTGCTAAAATATTTTCAAAATTGAGTCTGTTTTTAATTTCAAAGTTTCAGATCGCGTCTGCCCCTGTTCCCATTGCGTTTTCCGAGATGCATAGCCATGGTCGCCCAAAGCGACTTGACCGAAAATGGCTTTTGGAGAAAGTCATGGACACCGATTTCGTAAGCACTTTTAACGGTTTCATCGCTGCCATTGGCGGAGATGAGAAGTGCTATACTGTTGGGGTGATAGGCTCTCACCTGTTTTAAAAATTCCAACCCATTGATCCCCGGAAGTTCCAAATCACTGACAATGACGTCAAAACTGACTTTATTCAGAATACGCAGGGCTGCTTCAGCCGATTCCACGACCTGGATAAAACAAGCCTGGCTCCTGAAAGCCAAACGCATGGAGTCCCGAATCAGTTGATCATCATCCACCAGCAGAGTTGTTGCTTTTTTTATTTTGGGGGAGGGTTCCATTTTTCTCCTGTTTTCAACCAGTTAACGGATATTTTTTCCGGGCGTTTATATTCTAAGGCAAGTATTGTGCCACTCCAGATAATTTTGAATATATCTAATAAATTTAAATGGTTATTAACTTATAGGTTAACTAACAGGGTGTATTTTAAGAGGGGGATTGAGGTAAATGACTCAAAAAAAATGGGGGAAATGGCGCAATATTAAGGGCTGATATTGAGATAATATGCAGAGATTAAAGAGATTTTTTAACCACGGATGACACGGATGGGCACGGATAAGCACGTTTAAAAATATCCGTGTAATCCGTGGTGTCTGTTCGGGGGGCTGCACAAAAAAAAGGACTATTTAACCACGGATGACACGGATGGACACGGATAAGCACGTTTAAAAATATCCGTGTAATCAGTGTAATCCGTGGTTGCTGGTTGTGGGTGGTTGCACGAAAAATGATGGACTATTTAACCACGGATTACTCGGATGGGCACGGACAAAAACACTTTTAAGAATCAGCGTAATCTGTGAAGTCCGTGGTTACTCTCAATCGCTGTTTTCCATTTTTTTTCTGCGGTAACGAAAGGTGTCGCGGCTAATCCCGAGCAGCTTGGCGGCCTTGCTTTCATTGCCGTTGGCGATTTTGAGGGCTTCGTCGAAATAATGCTTCTCAATGGTTGTCAGGAAGGAGGGGAAATCCAAACCTGAGGAGGATAAGGTGGGCAGTTTAAATCCATTTTCAAGTTGGCTCAATTCGCCGGGGGCACAAATTTCTTCCAAACCGATATCCTGAAGCGACAACACCGGCCCTTCACCCAGCAAAACGCCCTTTTCTATGAGGTTTTTTAATTCACGAACATTTCCCGTCCAGTTAAACTCATTTAATGCGGCTTCCGTCTCGGGCGAAATGGCGGTATAGGTCTTATCGAATTTGTGTGAGAATTCCAGCAGATAGTGTTTGGCGATGGGAAGAATATCGTCACGCCGCTGGTTCAGGGATGGCACCTCGATTTTGACAACCGCCAGGCGGTGATAGAGATCCTGTCTGAATCGTTCTTCGGCAATTAATTGGGGTAGATTTTTGTTTGTTGCTGCAACCACGCGTGTCTGGGCCATGCGTTTTTTGGTACCACCGACCCGGTAATACTCGCCATCCTCCAGAAATCGTAATAGCTTTGACTGGGCCTCATTGCTCAGATCACCTACCTCGTCAAGAAAAAGGGACCCGTCAATCGCCTTTTCCACCAGACCTGCTTTGCCTGATTCCCCCGCCCCGCTGAAGGCGCCCTTTTCATAACCAAAAAGTTCGCTTTCGATCAGATCTTTCGGAATCGCGGCGCAGTTTACCGAGATCAGGGGACCCTGGAATCGGGGACTGCGATAATGAATGGCTTTGGCGATTAATTCTTTGCCCGTGCCGGTTTCCCCAATAATAAGAACCGATGTGTCGGGGCTTTGCGCAACTTTTACAACGACATCCATCACGTCCTGGGTCGCGTCACTTTCTCCGATAAAGCATGGCAGATTCTCTTTGAGAAATTTTTCATGCAGTAACCGGATCTCCTTTCGCAGTCGGATGGTCTCAAGGGCATTGCGGACGGTTACCATTAAACTGTCCATCTGCAGGGGTTTGACGACATAGTCATGGGCCCCCTGTTTCATAGCCGAAACAACGGTTTTGACGTCCTCGTAGGCGGTAATCATGATAACGACGATATCCGGATACAGATCCTTGATTTTTGTCAGAGCCTCTATACCGCTCATTCCGGGAAGCCCGATGTCGAGGAGAACCAGGTCGGGGGGGTCACTCAGCATCGCCTCAATGGCCTCCTCGGCTGTCGGAAAGGCGCTTATCTGGTATTTTCTCCTGAGCGCCAGTGAAATACCATCCCGCGCGACTTCTTCATCATCGACCACCCATATGGAAAAAGGCATCATCTCGGATTCATCCTTTTTTCAACTGGAAGTTCAATCGTAAAATCCGCCCCTCCCCAGTGATTGCCGTTGACGCTGATTGAGCCGTTGTGGTCGTTGACAATTCTCTGGGAGATGGCCAGGCCTATTCCGGAACCATCCGTTTCAGTGGTAAAAAAGGGATCAAAGATTTTGTCCCGTATTGCTTTGGGTATACCGGGTCCGTTATCAGAGATTTGGACGCAGACTTTGTTGTTTTTTGTATATGACTTTATGGCTACTTTTTTGGGAGCGTCATTATTATTCATGGCCTTGACTGCATTATCCATCAGGTTTAAAATCACCTGCTCAATCAAATG
The DNA here is from genome assembly GCA_947259865.1 of uncultured Desulfobacterales bacterium. Next base: position 5,739 of record CAMYNZ010000084.1, read on the forward strand.
GGCGTCCCCGTAACATTTCGGCAACTCTGAATCCAGCAATTTATCTATTTTTATACCCTTTTTGCGCAGGCTGACGGCAGATAGCTTAATGGCCGCCTCCAGGGATTGATTGACATTTATCAAACCCATTGCCGGCGCACCGGGTCTGGAAAAATCCAGAACGCGTTTGATAACCGACTCGATCTTGTTGGATGCCAGCTGAATTTGCCCCACAATTTTTCTGATCATCTGCATGCTCGCCGGATCGAGCGTATCATCATCCAGCAGATCTTCAATCGTATACAGATAAGAATTAATACCGGTTAATGGGTTTCTTATTTCATGGGCAATCCCGGCTGCCACCCGTCCCAGCGATACCATCTTACTTTTGACCCTTAAGATGTGTTCCATCTCCTTGGACCGGGTGATGTCGACGATATTCACGAGGATGGCCTCCTGGCCCTGATACTGGAACATACTGGCGCGACATTGAACCCACCTCAGATCGGTATCCCGGTGACTTTCTGCGATCGGGTAAAACCTGAAATCGGCCTCGACGGAGCTGGCCCGCCCGCTAAGCAAGCCCCGATATCCATTGATGACTTTTTCAACATCATCCGGATGTACATGCCCGATGAGTTTATTCAGAGATTTCTCCGGTAGCCGAGGATATAGTTTCTTCAGCTCCGGATTTTGATAAATAATTTTGTTGTCCTGGACAATGCAAATTCCGACAGGTATGTTTTCCACCAGGGTGCGAAATCGTTCTTCACTTTCCTGAAGGGCTTCTTCTGAATGCTTGCGTGCTATCTCCAGGCTCTGGTAGTCGAGCGCATTTTTTATCGTTCGACGCAATGAACCCGCCTGGAAAGGTTTTGTCAGATAAGTATAGGCTCCTTTCTTCAGTGCCTCTACAGCCGACTCAATAGAGGCCCCGCCCGTCATCAAAATAACCAAGGTATGCGGACATGTCTGGAGGATATGCCCCATGGTTTCAAATCCGTTGGAATCCGGCAAACCCACATCGAGCAGAACCAGATTAAAGTACTTATCGGTTATGATTTCCAGGGTATCACGACTATTGCGGCTGATCTCGAGCTCATAACCCTGACCGCACAGCAGGTCAGACAAAAATTCGCAAATTATGGGATCATCATCAACAATCAGTATATTAGGGGTATCGGACATGGGCTTTTTAATAATAATTTAAATCTTTAGGATTAAAATGAGAGTTTAACAAAAATATCCTTTATAGTCAATAGTTTACATGGAAACTTGAAATTATAATACGGCCGATTACATAGACGCGGTCAACGGGCTTGTATGGCTTGACTGATAGCGGTGGCTGATTAACTTATTTTTATTAAATATGACTAAAGGAGGATGTGCTCATGGAAGAAAAACCGGAACACAAGCACCAACATAAACATCCCCATTCACATATGCACGATCATGAACATTCGCACGAAGGCGAGAACCATGCGCACGATCACAGCCATCATCATTCGCATGAACACCGCCATCCGCACTCGCATAAACACTCCCATGACAATGTTGTTCATGAAAACGAGCACGAGCATTCGGGAGAAAACTGTTCGCACAATCATGTCCATGCAGTCGATGAAATTGACGCTCACGATCATCAACATTGATAGAATTGTGACTGAGGTTTAAAACGATGCTCGCTCAACCGAAGCCAGCTCCCGAAGTCCGATCTATTTGCAATCGCTGGTTGGAAAAAATGGTGGGTCTCACCACTAAAGAAGAAACGATGGTGTTCTTTCAAAAAGAATTGCCCGAATTGCTCTTTAACAAACAACTATTTGTTCAAATTCTCGATAAAATAACCAGGGGCGGCACCCATCCTGATTTGCGCCAGGCTATGATGTTTGAAAATGAATATCTGCTTTATTTAAACAGCAGCCGCCGGTTCTCTCTTCGCATGTTTATCTTTGAGCCGGGAGAATATACACCGATTCACGATCACAATTCATGGGGTGTGAACGGTAATGTTTCGGGAAACCTTGAAGTCGTTAAATACGTTCGTGAAGATGACGGCCGGCTGGAAGAATTTGCACGTCTGCGAGAATCCGACCGATACCGGCTCGTCCCGGGAGACACAGAACTGACGCTGCCCTTGGACGCGGGGATCCATCAAACCGGTAACCCTACCGCCGAAACCATAATCATGATAAGTGTATACGGTCCACCGATGCGCAGGCTGTTTATCAACAGCTTCGATATGACCAACAACCGTGTACAAAAAATCTATCCGCAGCGACTCAAAAAGAAAACACTGGCCTCCCAGGCGCTTCAAACGCTCAAGGCGGAATCCGGTAATTAAGTCTGATACATATTTTCTGGGCCGAACAGAAAAAAACTTTACAAGTTCATTTGCTTTTTTTACAAATTGAAAGTGCCGACCGTCTCACCGGGGTTGAACCTTCCCGTCGGTATCTCACTGCCGGGCAAATGGTTTAGCAAACTCACTCGGCAGTGCAATTCAATTTTGGAGAAATGCATGAAACACACGTATGATGTCGTTATTATTGGTGCCGGGCTTTCCGGATTGCGAGCGGCTATCGAACTCGGTCAGGATACAAAGATTGCCGTTATCAGCAAAGTCTTTGCAACCCGTTCGCATTCCGGTGCCGCCCAGGGAGGAATCGGAGCGGCCCTGGGCAACGAAGAGGAAGATAACTGGGAATGGCACATGTTTGACACCATCAAGGGCAGCGATTACCTGGGTGACCAGGATGCCATTGAAATAATGGCCAAGGATGCCTTGCGCACTATTTTCGAGCTGGAACACATGGGTGTCCCGTTTAACCGGACGGCTGAAGGCAAGATTGCCCAGCGAGCTTTTGGGGGACACACCCGTAATTTTGGTGAAGCAGCTGTTAAGCGAGCCTGCTATGCAGCGGACCGCACCGGCAGGGTCATCATGGATACCCTATGGGAGCAATGTCTGCAGCGGGGCATCGAATTTTTCAATGAATTTGAAATTCTGTCACTGATTGTCAATGACGGCCAATGCTGTGGTGTTGTTGCCTATGAGCTGGCTTCCGGAAAGTTTCATACTTTTCACAGCAAGGCGGTTTTGATGGCTACCGGGGGTGCCGGTAAGATTTACAAAACCACCTCCAACGCCGCCGCCTCTACCGGTGACGGTTTGGCAATCGCCTACCGGGCCGGTGCCGCTCTTGAGGACATGGAATTTGTCCAATTTCATCCAACCGGCATCTATAAACTGGGAATCCTGATCAGCGAAGCCGCCCGGGGCGAAGGCGGTATTTTGCGCAACAACAAAGGTGAGCGTTTTATGGAGCGTTATGCACCGGTCATCAAAGATCTGGCGCCCAGGGACATGGTTTCCCGCTGCATACTTGAAGAAGTCAAAGCTGGTAGAGGTATAGACGGCAAAGATTACGTTCACCTGGATCTTTCTCATCTTGGTGAATCGTTGATAAAATCCAAACTGGCAGAAATCAGCAGCTTCGCCCGAACGTATGCCGGCGTGGACACCACCAAAGAACCGATTCCGGTGCAACCCACCTGCCACTACATGATGGGCGGCATCGCCACCGATGCCGACGGCAAGGTAATTATCAACAATGGGCGCAAAACTTTTCCAGGATTTTTTGCGGCCGGAGAATGCGCCTGTGTATCCGTTCACGGGGCAAACCGGCTGGGGTGCAACTCCCTGCTGGATACGCTGGTATTTGGTCGACGATCCGGAAAAGAAATGCGACGCTACATTGACGCCATTGGAATGCCGGATTTGCCGGGCGATCCGGAAAAAGAGCAAATCGATAGAATTACTTCTCTGATGGAACAATCCGGCCCGGAGAAAATAGGCGCTATACTGACCGAGATGCAGGAAGTAATGATGGACAAGGTTTCGGTTTTTCGCCATAAAAAAGGAACGACCGCGGCATTGGAAAAGATCCAAGCCCTCAAGAAACGCTTTGACGCAATCTCCATGCAGGACAAAGGAAACACTTTTAACCGTGAACTTTTGGACCTGATAGAGCTGGGGCACATGCTGGATCTGGCTGAGGTGATTATAATGGGGGCCTTGCACCGCGAAGAAAGCCGGGGCGCCCACTTCAGGGAAGATTTTCCCCAACGTAATGATGAAAAATTCCTGGCCCATACCCTGGTGGGCTTCGACGCCGTCAAAGGACCGCAAATTTCGACCAAGCCGGTTACCATAACGCGATTTGAACCAAAAGAGAGGAAGTATTAGAAATGAAGTGCAACTTCATCGTTTATCGCTACAACCCCGAGGCGGAGCAGGAAGCCCGCTACCAGGAATACACGGTCGAAGCCGAACCCACTGATAAAATCCTGGACTGCTTGAATAAAATCCGATGGGAACAGGATGCGACCCTGGCCTACCGGCATTCCTGTGCACACGGAATCTGCGGCTCTGATGCCATGCTGATCAATGGAAGAATCGAACTGGCCTGCCAGAAACTTATAAGGGACTACAAAACCGCCAATAATTTTGTGGTCGAGCCGCTGCCGCTGTTTAAAGTAGTAAAGGATCTGGTAGTTGACCTGGATCCGTTCTTTGAAAAGCATCGCTATGTCCGACCGCATCTTATCAATGATGAAGAAGCCCCTGAGCGGGAACGGTTGCAGGAGGCTGAGAATCAAGCAAACATCGAGCCGGCGCTGCGTTGTATCCTTTGCGCTTCCTGCACGGCGTCTTGTCCGATTAGCAGGGCCAACCCGAATTACCTCGGACCGGCGGCATTGCTGAGAGCTTTCCGTTACATTTTTGATTCCAGGGACACGGCAACCGGAAGCCGCCTGGCTCAAATCGACAACATGGATGGCGCTTGGGGTTGCCGGACAATGTGGTGGTGCACCGATGTGTGCCCCAAAGGAATCCCGGTGACGAAATGCCTGGGGCAAATCAAACGGGCTATTAAGAAAAGAACATAAAATCGATTCGGAAGCTTATTAAGGAGAACAAAATGTTTGAACTCAAAGCTTTGTCAAAAGAGGCCATCCCAAAGGCCCTGGCCAAGGCCGAACACTATCGACTTTTAAACGAACCGCTGGAGGCGGAAAGTATCTGCCTGGATATACTTGAAGTCGACCCCGATAACCAGCAAGCCCTGGTGACCCTGTTGCTGGCATTAACCGACAAATTTAAACATCAGCTCAACCCTGCCTTCACCCAGGCGCAAGAGGTTCTCGGGCGGCTGGGCGATCGGTATTGCAAGGCCTATTTCGGCGGGATCATGTATGAGCGCCGGGCAAAAGTTCATCTTGACCGCGGGGTCCCCGGCGCCGGGCATTTGGCTTATGAATGGTTCCGCAAGGCAATGGATTCCTACGAAAATGCATGGACAACGTGCTCCCCCGGCAACCAGGATGCAATTCTGCGCTGGAACACCTGTGCCCGCATCCTCATGCAGAACCCTGAAGTTGTGCCGCCTGCGAAAGAGGCCGGCGAACAGATGCTGGAATAAAATCGCAGCTGAATCCGGATAGGATTGATCCAGCGCCTCGGCCGCCGATTTCTGATTCCAATTCCTGTCTTAAAAGTGAATTTTGCCTGTTGGTCGCCCATACTGCGTTTCATCCTGTTGTCACCATCACAAATACCACCAAAAAATATATAAAATCACTTCGGCTGATTAATCGCAGCGATCAGATTATTACAACTGAGACGGTGTATGCGTATCGTCCGGATGC
>CAMYNZ010000085.1 GCA_947259865.1 uncultured Desulfobacterales bacterium
AAGAACCGGTTTGAAGTGTAACGGTTTTTTCAACGGAAGCAAATGCTATTTTGCCACGTACAGGCCGCGTGATTTGGCTACGATGGTGCCTTTTTTGGAAAGCTTGTATAGCGCATTGCTGAGTTGCCTGGGATCGAGGCTGGTTTTAGCCTTCAATTGCGCGATGTTTACACCTTTTTTACTTCGTTTGATGGCGTTCAAAACTGAATCAAGAACTGTAGAGCCCCGTGCAGCTCTGGTTCTTGTGGTGGCAGCTGCTGTTCTTTTAACACCACGTTTGGCGGCAGCGGCCGGAGTTCTTTTAGCAGCCGGTTTTCGTTTAGCGGCAGGTTTTCGTTTAGCGACTGGTTTTCTCTTAACGGCAGGTTTTCTTTTAGCGACGGGTTTTCTCTTAACGGCAGGTTTTCGTTTAGCGACGGGTTTTGCGGCAGGCTGCATTTTGTCTACCTGTTTGGAGATTTTGTCTACCTGTTTTGAAAGAGAAACCAGATTCTTTGATAACACTTTTAATTGGGCTTTTACTTTCTTCATCTTAATGATCCTCCTTGTTTATCCCTAAAGATTTGGCCTAGGTTAGCTTTCACTATCCGGTAGTATATATACACATTTTCAAATGTCAACAAAAATGCTTTTCAAAAAATGCGTGTTTCCTTATTGAAAAAAATTTGATAACAGTAGGTCAAAGTTTACCCGCAGAGCGGGTGGTTTGTCTTTTCAGCCATAGACCGATAAAGCAAAAGCACTTCAATGTTTTAATGGGTGCAATTGCAACCGGGTGATTCAGCCGTTAAGCAGGGAAAGAAATCAAATCTTAAAAGTAGATTTATCTTGCCAATTTGAATTTGGCATAACAATTAATATTTCTTGAAATGCAAAAACAATCATATCTTAAAAAAAATAAAATGGGTAACGATCCTCTTTATGACAGGGCCTTAAATTCTTCCCAGCTGAAGGCAGTATCCCATAGAAAAGGGCCGCTGCTTGTAATTGCCGGTGCCGGCTCCGGAAAGACCCGGACGCTCATTTACCGGGTCGCACGCCTGGTAGAAGAAGGGATTCCTCCCGCATCCATTCTGCTTTTGACGTTTACGCGAAAGGCCGCATCCGAAATGCTCAACCGTGCTACGCGCTTGCTTGATGATCGCTGTGAAAAAGTTTCGGGCGGCACCTTTCACTCCTTCGCCAATGCTGTGCTGCGCAGATATGCTCCTCAGGTCGGATTTAAATCCGGTTTCGCCATACTCGACCGGGCCGATTCTGAGAGTCTGATCGGCCTGCTAAGAAGAGAATTCAGCCCGTCCTCAAAAAAACTTGCATTCCCGCGAAAACAAACACTGGCCAATATCTTCAGCAGGGCTGTCAACAAAGTACTATCGATAGAAGAGGTGGTTTCGGCTGATTATTCTCACTTTACACCTGATCTGGAAATCATTATTAACCTATTTGAAGCCTATAAATCGCACAAGCTCAAACACAATTTCCTCGATTTCGATGATCTGCTTGTTTTTTTGCGCGCCCTTTTGCAAACGCATCCTGATATTCGTGATCGGCTTTCGGCCACATATCGATATATAATGGTTGATGAATACCAGGATACAAATCTGCTGCAGGCCGATATTCTCATCTCGCTAGCGAGCACCCATAAAAATGTTATGGCTGTTGGAGATGATGCCCAAAGCATTTATGCCTTCAGGGGTGCAAATTTCAAAAATATAATGGAATATCCCACCATTTTTCCCGGGACCAAAATCATAAAACTCGAAGAAAACTACCGTAGCATTCAACCCATATTGAAACTTGCAAACGTCATTATAGAACGGGCGACGGAAAAATATGAAAAGACATTATTCAGTCGAAAAACCGCAGGCCCACGTCCGCTATTGGTAGACGCCGGTAACGAGCGGGGACAATCAAGATTCGTAACTGAAAAGATATTGGAGCTGCAGCAAAAAGGGGTTGTCTTAAATGAAATCGCCGTTTTGTTCAGGGCCGGCTTTCACTCTTTTGATCTTGAAATCGAGCTGTCCCGGGAGCAGGTTCCTTTTATAAAGGTAGGCGGTTTTAAATTTGTTGAATCCGCGCACATTAAAGATGTTCTGGCCCATCTAAAAGTGATAACCAACCCCGAGGACCGCTTAAACTGGTATCGCGTGTTGCAGCTCCTAGATAAAGTCGGGCCTAAAACAGCCCAGAGAATTTATGATTCCCTGGTGGCTAAAAAATCGGGATACCGAGGAATTCTAGAGGTAAAACCAAAATTAAATCTATCCGGCAGCATCAAAAAATTAAAGGACCTGTATGCCGGAATTGATGCCGGAACCATGACGGTGGCTCAACTGGGTGAAACCATCATTAATTACTACCATCCTATTTTAAAAAATCGTTTCGATGACCACCCCAAACGGGTTAAGGATCTCGAGCACCTTGTAACCATAATGGACCGCTACCGGGATCTTGAAAGCTTCCTGGCTGACATGGCTCTGGATCCTCCCAACACCAGTATCGACGGCACCTTGGCCACCGGAAATACCGACAGTGAGCGTCTGGTTCTCTCAACCGTCCACTCCGCCAAAGGCCTTGAGTGGCATTCAGTTTTTATAATTTGGGCATTAGATGGACGGTTTCCCTCAATACATGCCCTAAACAAGGAAGCAGAACTCGAAGAAGAGCTCCGGCTGGTGTATGTTGCCGCCACGCGTGCAAAAAAAAACCTCTTCATCACCTATCCAAGCCAGGTGTATGACAGAGGTTCAGGACTTATCCTGACGCGTCCAAACCGTTTTATCGATATGATTCCGGACGATATTCTTGAAAAATATACTTTGGAGTTCTGGTAGATTATCCCTTCGGTCCCTGGGGTTGGATGAGAGATGATTCCGAAAAGTATTCTGCCTGGTAAATCTTAACCTGCGTTTCCGTATCCTCCCAACAGCTTCCTTCCATGCCGGCTTTTAGGCATAGATGTTCAAGGAAAGATTCTTTGTCCCGAAGCTGTTCCCAGACCTGCGGCAGATAAATGGCTCTGTGCCATTCTCGCGAAAGTATCACACCGTGGACGTCGGGTAGAAGTTTTTTCTTCAGATCTTCCCCATCCTTAAAATTAAGTATTTCAGGAACGGTGAGTACACTTATTTCAATATCGACAGCAGAAAGTTCATCTCTTTTCATGGGTGGAAAGCGAGGGTCCTTAAAAGCCGCATTGATGGCATTTTCTTCAACATTTAAAATTAGTGATCTAACCGGTTCAATGGTACCAATACAGCCTCTTAATACCTCATTTTTATGCAGGGTAACAAAACAGCCCCGTTTTTCCTCCAGCGGCGGAGAACTCGTTTCAGGCCGTTTAATCTTGGCGCCCGCTATGATTTCGGATTCAATTACAGAACGGGCTAAAATGAGCAAGCTTTTTCTATCTTCATCAGTCAAGGCTGACATGGATTCTAGCCTCCTTCAAGCTTAGGGGGCATAACTTTTGACAAAAACTAGAAGCTATCCCAGAAATAGGTTTAAAAAGTCTGGTAGCGGTTTGAAAGCCTTTTACTCGCACCGGCGACCATTTTGGGGACGCCCGCTGAAGCAGGGCTAAATCAAAAGAACTCGACCTCGCTTACGCTCGGGACTCACACAGCTTTTGATTTTAAACGCCCCGCTAAAGTAGGCGTCTTTAACCCAAAATGCTCAATGGCGCTCGCAAAAACCTTTCAAACCGTTGGTTACTATATGCAGTTTATTTCAGAGATATAATACTGGAAGTGGTTTCAAAACCCCATCTTGTATTCGAGGGCAAGGCGTCGATACGGTTTAAAAGCGGAGCGTACACGCAGTACGTGAGTATTTTAAACTGGATCGCAACGCAGCCATCGGACACAAGATGGGGTTTTGAAACCACTTCTAGCAGTCTGTCGGAGAACTCGTAACGAGAAAATCTTTCTCCGAGCACGATTTTTATTCAATAAAGTTTACTTTTAGACCTCTATTAAAATGTTCTTTGAAAAATCGCCGTGGATTTTGATCTCGGGCAGCTATGCACCCGTTAAGGTAATGGTTTTCACACGGGTAGTGGCGACCGTTGAGCCCGAAACAGTTTGAGCAGATTGTGGGTCAGGCATATGAAACTCCATTCGGCAGCTACATTTTGCACGCCGCGCAAGGAAAATCGGCGAAAGCCCCGTACTTCCTTGATCTGACCAAAAACAGGCTCAACAATATGTTTGCGTTTGGAATAACTCGCACGGCCTTTGATCGTTCTCAGCTTGCGGGCCATGCGTTGTGTTTTAGTGGCGTTTTTTGGTATGCGTCCCCGCGGCGCAGCAATGGGGGGCCGGTTGTGGCTAACACGTCCCGTAGCGATAAAAGGATCAACGCCTTTGTTTTGCAGCAGTTCACAGTTAGACTCGCTGTAATATCCAGCATCAGCGGTTAACTTTGCCGGCAGCTGTCGCTTTGTGTTTTCAGAGAGCACTTGCAGCATTGGCGCAACCTGTTGCCTGTCTACGGGTTGCTGGGTTACATCAGCTGCGACAATCACCTGGGCCTGCTCATCCACGGCGGCCTGACAGTTGTAAGATTGCTCAAAAGACTTTGTGGCATTGTCTTTCATGACCCGTGAGTCCGGATCAGTGAAGTTGCGCTGGTGTTTGGCCTCCGGCTTATCTGACGGCGCTTTGGGGGGCCGACCGCCGCGACGCTCGCTGCGTTGATCCCAGGCCTTTTTCTTGGCTTCATAGCCAGCTTGCTGTTTTTGGGCCTGCTGACGAGCTTCATCTTCCAAGGCCTTTTTGGCCTCTCGGATTTTGGCAAGACGTGTGCTGGCAAAGCGCAGCTCTTCGGGTAGCTCATCGCCGCGCAAGCATTTACCGTACAAAGCGTCTTCTTTTGAGTCGCACGCCTCGGCTGCAGCAAGCAACCGGTTTACTTTTTGTTCAAGCGCAGCAACTTCTTTTTGCATGCGACCGTAACTCATGGCTTTGTGCTTGGAGGCATTGGCACGCACCTTGGTGCTGTCCAAGGCCACATGCCCCAGCTTTACCAAACCGGCCTTGCGGCATAACCACAACACTTCTACAAAAAGACCGGCCAGGGCTTTGAGGTGGCGCTTGCGGAATGTGGCAATCGTATCGTGGTCCGGGTGTTGGTTGGCACTAAGTACACGAAAGGGAATAGAGTGATAGGTGGCCTGCTCGATCTTGCGCGAACTGGGCTTGCCCACACAATAAGCATACAGCAGTAGAGCCGTCATCATCCGGGGATTGTAGGCCGGCTGGCCGCCACTGGAGTTGTCATAACTATCATAGATGGGGTCAAGATTGAGCTCGTTGACGACATCGATGATAAAATAGACCAGATCGCCTTCAGGAAGCCATTGCCTCAAGTCGGGCGGCAACAAAAACAACTGGTCTTGCTCATAGGGTCGAAATCGCATCGGCTTTTTCATAAAACGAATATAACATATTTGTAGTTATTATAAAGCGTTAATCTGTATTACTGGAAATTTTTTCGCTAATTGACTACTCTGTCGATAACCCAACTAAACGAGGTTCTCCGACAGACTGCTAGTATTAATTCAATAAATCATTTAGGGCCAGATCATGATCCTTTAGACAGCTTGCGATGGTGTTTTTAAATCGTGCCATGGTACCCGTTTTGGGACGGGTAAACTGTTTTTTTATGGCATTAATTTTCTTGTTGACCGTGCTGCCATCAGCATCCCGGGGATCCATTTCCCGTTCGGCCATCTCTTTATAACTCAGGCCTTCAAGATACATTTTCATGAGATAGGCGTCTCTGGTGGATATGGTTTCAAGCTGCAGTAGTGCTTCGTGAATGAGTCTCATTTTTTCTTTGTTCATCAATATTTGTTCGGGAGAAAATTCAACCCGTTTTTCTTCCGAATTCTCTACAACCAAGTTTGCAAATTTCCGGTTCTTATCATTGTCCCTCGCCCATTTCCGGTTGGCGTCAATGATCCTGCGATTCAAAATGGTCAACAGGTAATTTCTCAAGGATGTTTTGCCCTGGTAACTGCATATTGCTTTAGCATTTAAGATTTCGACCCAGAATTGATTGACTATTATCTCAGCCCGGGAATGATCGTTGCCAAAAAGTCGTTTGCGGGCAAACGCCTTAAACAGCAGATGATACTTTGAATAGATCCTCTGAACCGACTCATGATCACCGGATCGCAGACGATCACAGATATCCTGGGATAAATGATAGTCATCACTGAATGTTATGCCGAGCATGCAACCTGCGCCGTTGAAAGGGTATTCAGGGGATAACAAATGCCGTGTTTCGTGCCTGAATTTTTGTTTAAGATATTTTTGGGTAGGACACTTTTGTAGGTAAAGGGAATTATATAAAAAAATCACTAAAAAATCAACACGACAGCTGTGCCGGTGACAGGCGGGACAATCGTGAGGGAACACATGGGTCAAAGCGATGGGAAAGCGCTCGGTTATCCCGGATGCGGTTTTTGCGAGGTGAGCCGCAAAAGGATCAGGCTGAACATCCCCAGCAATCCGATCAATGTGATCATGGCAATGATCAGGCCGAATTTGAACAGATATTTTACAACCGGCTTGTCGACCGAACGCGTAAATTTAAGGCTTTTGTATTCGTTGATATAATCAAAGATGTTTTCGGGATCTTCCTGGCGGGCCTTGCTGATGATGCGCTCCAGATTTTCGATAAAATCCTGCTTTTGATTTTCGGCCAGCCCGTTCATCCACTCCACAAAGGTAGCCTTGTTGTCACCGCCGAGATATTTAAGCACCGCTTTGGGGATTTTGATATCGGGGGCGGCCGCCTGGATAGTGAGCAGAGGATCCTGTTTCAGATCCAGCGATCGTGATACCTCGGCGTAGGTAACGGTACTGGCAGTGCTGACGGAATAATAGGTGAGCGCGCCCATTATGATGAGCACAACGATAAGTCCCATAGAAAAATAGGCCACGGATTTTGCCAGCGTCAAAACCCAGTCGCGTTCAGACCGATCCGCCAGACCGGATACAAAATCGCCGACTTTCATAATCGACTTTTTGAGTGTCTCGGTCCGGATGCTCGGCAGGAAAGATTTGGCCTTTTTTTCTGAAATCCCTGGACCGGCCGCTTTTTTCTTTTTGGCCTCGGTTTTTGCGGCATTAATCTGGTCCTGAGTGATCTGGACTTTGTCGGCGCAGACTTTACAGCCAAAGGAAAATGCTTGCGGCGGCAGCTTGTCCACCTTAAAATTGTACACCTTGTTGCATCCCGGGCACTCTACCTTCATTTTATTTCCCAGCCTTTCAGTCGTGACTGCCGTTTGAGAGCCGAAAACTCCTTTTAGGCCTTTGCCTGCCACTTGAATTATTTATTACAATTATATCAAACAATTAATTTGGTTACAACAATACTCAATCGGTCCGCCAGGGGAACCCGAAAGGGGATATGATGGAAATAGGGTCGCTGGCGATTCAAAAATGTCGAAAAAATATTGCTGGGCTGTTGTTTACCGAACGACACACAATATGTTGGGGTCTTATAGTACGTATTGACAATATATAGGAGGGTGGTAGAATACTGTTAAATCACAATAAGGAGGTAAATAAAGTGTTTTTGGATGATATGTTTTTTTTAGTAGTGTTTTGGGGAATAATTTTATATACGCATCACAAATTGCTGAACATTTAGCCTTTAACTGGGGGAAGAGCCGGTATTGAATCCTAACCCATGGGTAGGGTCACTCTGTTTTTATGTTTGTAGTTGAGTATTTCTCTTTCCCCTGGCCTCCCTGACAATGCCTTCTATCTGCTCCATAATCATCGCCAGAGGGTTGAAGGGGTGAAATACCGCTTTGACCCCAATCCCTTTGATAATACCTTCATCTTTTTTCGGGATTATGCCGCCGACTACAACCGGTATATCCGCAACACCGTTTTGATTCATCTCGTCGAAAAGCATGGGGATTAAGATTTTAGGTGCGGCATCCATAATACGATAGCCGATAATATCTACATCCTCGTGAATGGCGGTTTGGACCATTTCCGAGGGTATCTGTATTCCGCCCAGAATAACCTCCAGCCCTGCATCCCTTAAGGCACTGGCCAGCACCCAGTAGCCTCGTTGGTGATAATAATCATCCCGGCTTAACAAAAATCTTATTCTTTTTTCCATGGATCCCCTTTTCCTGCTCCACGAAGTGGTATCATAGCCCCAGATTAGGCTCAAGAGCAAGGCGCAAACCGATGAAAAAGCCAAAAGCAAGTGCCTAAATTGCACTAAAGTTCGAAGTGCCTAAAGTTAGGGTGTCGCTTCGCTCCATCTTTTTTAAGAACGATAGAATTCATTCACCCTGGCCCAGACCGATCACCATTGCATTATACTTAAGAAGTCAGGTTTTTAAGCATACTTAGCCCGGATCTATAAATGAACAAATCGCACCAGGGCGGGCTTTAGACCCTTTAGTACACTTTTAACTTTAGCTCACTTTCTCTTTGTAAGCATTTTGAAGAAGTTTGCGATGCAACTTAATCAATTAACTATAGATGCTGAGTCCCGCTCTGCGGGAAAACGCAGCACCGGATCCTAGATGCATTTTTGAGATGGCTTCTAGGCAAGAACATACGGCGGCCGGCACACATAAGGCCCTTCACCCCTTAAATTAAAAACGGTTGACTTTATCTCGGCAAATTCCCCCCGGGTGATACCGCATTTGGCCGCCTCGATCAGCGGCGCTATCATATTCTGTCCGGCTTTTAAATGATTAATCAGTTCTGTTTTGGCCTGATCCAGTTTGGCGCGGTCACGTTCCTTCCTGACTTTGTTTAAACGTTTGATTTGTTTGTCAGCAACCGAATCGGAATATTCGAACAAGGCATCAAATTCTGCATGTTCCTGGAGAATATTTAAGGCCCTCATTTGAATATCATCTTCATCCACAAGCGTATTTACACCGACCAGCGGGTTGCTGCCGTTATCGAAGGCCTGCTGACTTTTTACAGCCGCGGTGCGGATCTCGTTGCACATCCAATCCCAGGCCTTGAAACCGCCGCCTTTGGATTGCACGGTATCAATGATTTCGACGGCCTCAGCTTCCAGCCGGTCGGTAAGCCACTCGACATAGTACGAACCGCCCAGTGGATCAATTACCTTGGTAATTCCGGTTTCGAGGTCAATTATCTGCTGGGTCCTGACTGAAAGCAAAGCAGAAAATTCAGTGGGTATGCCGAAGGCTTCATCAAATGAGTTGACGTGCAGGGACTGAACCCCCCCCATGACTGCAGCCATAGCATAAACCGTACTCCTCATAAGATTATTAAAGGGTTGTTGCATGGTTAAGGTAGGAGCGTAGGTCTGACAGTGCATCCTGCACATCAGGGACCGGGGGTCCTTTGCGCCATAGCGCTCACGAAAAATCTTGGCCCAGGTCTTGCGCATCGCCCGAAACTTGGCGGCTTCCTCAAAAAATTCGGGCCCGGCGTTGACAAACCAGGTTATGCGATGAAGAAAATCATCAATATGCAGGCCCCTTTCAATCAGCGCATCGCAACCTGCCATGGCAGTGGCCACTCCGAAACCAATTTCCTGGGCAGCCGTGCAGCCTCCCTCTCGAACATTACGCATATCCAGATAGCCCCCATTGAACAGGGGTACGTTTTTGGCACAGTATTCCAGTATGTCCAAACATTCGATTTCGGGCCGCATCCAGTTTGACATACTGCCTCTCAACTCTTTAAAGGCAATTCCGCGTTGCTCGGCAATAGCCAGATAGCAGGCCAGGGCAAACGCGTTGCAGGTGATCATGTGAACAGGATACTTTGCCAGGTCTATGTCGTCAAAAAGGGTTTCATAATCGTACAAACTATCCAGTGCAACACCCCCCTTGCCAACCAACCCCCGCACCCTCTCATCGTCGCTGTCGGCGCGATTGCCTGATCCATCATCCGGCACCACGGCCAGTGCATTGGCACCCTGGGAAAGCAGAAATTTCCAGCGCTCATTTGTCTCCTCAGCCGTGCCAAGCCCGGTAACCTGACGGATGTGCAGGCCGCGTGTCCGGTACCCGGCGGTAAACAGGCCCCGGGTATAGGGAAATTGGCCTGGATACGAAATATCATCGAGAAAATCAATTCCGGCCACATCCAAGGGAGAATATAGCGGCTTTGCGCTCAAACCGGAACAGGTGACATGTTTTCGCTCAGCTTCCGGGAACTTGCTCAAAAGGCTGTGCAGGTCCTTTTCATATTTGTCGTGAATCTTTTTTAGCGCTTTTAAAAATTCATCTTTAGGCATAACTGAAAATCCTCCTGGAGTGACGGCCAAAAATTGAATTTTTTTAGCATGGCCCCTTTTCCTTAGTCAACCGGTTTAGGTGTTGTGATAATTTGAACCCTAAATTTCTGCTTGCCACATTCTTCCCAATCGGTGTATCCAACTAATATTAATACCTGAATTTTGCACGAGTTGGAGGCTTTCATATGCAAGGCACTTAAAGGCGAAGCCATAGTGCACTATTGCGAGCCTTTAATAACGCAGCAGATGTAAGCCTCCGACTCGCCCTTTGGGTGAAAATTGATGAGAAAAAAAGATCATCATCCGATATACCACTTGGGTAAAATATACGGCGATATGATTTTGTAAAAACTCTCTTTTTTCCCTTATTTACAAGATTCTCATCAATTTTCATACAAGATTCAGGTAAGACATTGCGGGAGGTTACATTATGGCAACCAGTGAGCATTCTCCAATATCCCCTGAGGCTTTGCCACAGGTCCAGCCCCTGGACGAGCATAATAAAAATCTTTTGCAAAATGTTCACCCCGTAGATTGGATAAATCCGGAACCGGATGGCAGATATAACATGGTTGTCATTGGTGCCGGCACAGCCGGACTGGTCACAGCAGCCGCTACAGCCGGGTTAGGGGGTAAAACGGCTTTGATTGAACGCCGCTTGATGGGTGGCGATTGCCTGAATGTTGGGTGTGTGCCTTCCAAAGCGTTGATCCGTGTCGCCAGAATGGTGGCGGACGTTCGGGATGCCGGCAAATTCGGCGTGAAAGTACCCGCGGGAGTCAACGTCGATTTTTCGGCCATCATGGAACGCATGCGAAGGCTGCGCGCCGGTATCAGTTACCACGATTCCGCAAAACGGTTCAAAGATCTCGCTATAGACGTATTCATGGGGTCTGCAAAATTCACCGGATCCGATACCGTCGAGGTGGACGGTAAAACCCTGAAATTTGCCAGGGCCTGCATCGCAAGCGGGACACGACCGTTGGAACTGCCCATACCCGGTTTGACGGAAGCGGGTTTTCTAACCAATGAAACCGTTTTTTC
>CAMYNZ010000086.1 GCA_947259865.1 uncultured Desulfobacterales bacterium
GTGAAGCTGACCCAGCTTCGCTCTGAAGAGCTTCACCGCGGCACAGCGGCGTGAAGGTAACAGTTTTACGTAAAGGCCGTGCAGGCTTGACACTCTTATGGGCCGCTGCTCACTTCCACGTTATGTGTTGAAAAAGACACTATAATTTGGTAAATTTCAGTTATGAATTCGCAAATTTCACATGATCGAAATGATGAAACCATCGAAGCTAAAGTTAAATGGTTTCGGACACTTAATCTATCCGAGAGGATGGACATGCTATGTGCATTTACGGACTTTGCCCTTGAGTTAAACCCTCAGCTTCCGGATAAAAAGTATGCTCAACAGACTAAAGGGCGTATTCAAATCCTTTCAGCAGCATAATGTTAAATATATTGTAATCAGAGGTATAGCTGCTGTTCTCTACGGAGTTCCCAGAGCCACCTTTGACCTAGATATAATCATTGAAGCCACTCCAGAAAATGTCCAACGATTGATAGATGCTCTTATCGACGCTGGGATAGGCACTGCCACTCTAACCAATGTCGATGAAATCCTGGCAAATGAAATCACCATTTTCAAAGACCGCGTTCGGATTGATGTTCAAATATCAACACCCGGATTGGAATTTGAAACAGCATGGGCAAAAAAGCAAAACATGAAATATCAAGGGCAAACTTTTTATGTTGTTTCGTTGGATGACCTGATAAGATCCAAACGAGCTGCAGGTAGAGACGTTGACCTTGAGGATGTCCGCTTGCTGGAACTCCCGGACGATCGAAATACCTCATAACCAACCAGTGAAGCTGACCCAGCTTCGCTCTGAAGAGCTTCACCGCGGCACAGCGGCGTGAAGGTAGCGGTTTTACATGAAAGCCGTGCAGCTTGATACTCTTATGGGCCGCTGCTCACCTCAAACGTACGAGAATCATAAAAGGGGAAATATGTCAGACGGAAAAATTGAAAAATTGGCCGTATTAATAGATGCAGACAACGCCCAACCTTCTATTGTTGACGGGCTACTATCGGAAATCGCAAAGTATGGGACAGCTAATGTAAAAAGGATTTACGGTGACTGGACGCTGTCAGGCCTTAAAGGGTGGAAAGAAGTTCTTTTACAGTATTCAATTCAGCCCATACAGCAATTTGGGTATACTTCAGGGAAAAATGCAACCGACAGTGCATTGATAATTGACGCAATGGATTTACTTTATACGGGCAAATTTGACGGTTTTTGCATCGTATCAAGCGATAGTGATTTCACTAAGTTAGCGTCAAGGATAAGGGAAGCCGGACTTTTTGTATATGGATTTGGGGAGAGAAAAACCCCGAAAGCATTCGTTTCTGCGTGTGATAAGTTTATTTTCACTGAAGTGCTGCGCTCCAAAGATGATTCTAGTGAGAAAATAAGACGCAAGACAACCAGCGAACTTAAGAAAAACACCAAACTTGTTAATTTATTAAGAAACGCTGTTGAAGCATCTTCGGACGATTCCGGTTGGGCTCTTCTTGCATCCGTTGGCAGTAATATTGCCAAGCAGGCACCAGAGTTTGATCCACGCAACTATGGTTACAAAAAGTTGGGGGAACTTGCATCAGCAACAAAGCTATTCCAAATCGAAGAAAGGGCTGTTGGCGATGGACCCTCAAAGGCAATTTATTTAAAAGACATTAGGAAAAAATAAAGAGAAAAACTTCTAACAATGCAACCCCATTGTACCCCTGATCAGGTCTTTTTTCAAACTTAAGAGTCGTCGGGTATAATCCGGGTGCTTGACACCCGGCCCCTCAGCTTGTCTCTGGGGCACTTATGGCATGGAAATGTAGGGTTGGAAATAATTCCCAGACTAGGCAGCACTTAGAGGCTGAATTTGAGATATTTCCGTGCGGAAACGCTGTTCGGAATCCCATAAATCCCAAGAATGTTGCGCGTTCATCCAGAATTCGGGTGAATTACCGAAAAAACGAGACAGTCTCAATGCCATCACTGGAGTTATGGCGCGTCGTTCTCTCAATAGCTCATTGATCGTTTGACGTGATACACCTAAGGCCGTGGCCATTGAAGTCGCGGTCAGATTAAAATCTGACATAAAATCTTCCCTTAGCATTTCGCCAGGATGCGTAGGGGGGATTTCCCTTTTTGTTGTGTTTGATATAGCCATTTTTCAGTCCTCAGTGGTAATCGGTTATTTCAACATCGTAGGCATTGCCCTTGATGAAACGGAAACATATTCGCCATTGATCGTTAATTGATATTGAATGCTGCCCTTTTCTATCTCCTTTTAGGGCGTGTAGTCGGTTGCTAGGAGGCACCCTCAGATCGGTTAAGCTTGTTGCATAGTTGATATATTCTAACCGTCGTATCGCTCTTTTTATTAAGCCGGAAGGTAAACGTTTCGATTTGCCCATAACGAAAAGCAGTTGCGATTCTTTATTGGCAAAAGTTTTTATCATGAAAGCACTGTAATCTGTCACGTGACAGTTGTCAAGTATATTTTTGGATTAATTATATTTGCCCAACAATTCGCTGGAGATTGACCCGGTAAGGCTGGCGCCTTCCCCAGCCACTCATATCAATCGTAGACACGCGGGAGATGCATATGAAAATAATACTGATTACATTATGTCTGTTACTTTTTCCGATACAACCGACGTTATCAGATTCTTATCTCGATAATTTCTGTTCACAAAACGTTGATCCTGCCCAATATAAAGAAAAAGATGTTGAAAAACTGATGACCAACCTTAAAAACAAGGATGTAAATGTGAGAGCAATGGCGGCTGACACTCTGTCGTGCCTTGGCGTGCTAGCGTCGCCTGCCGTACCGTTGATGATTGAACTATTTAATGAGCCAAACGGGGAGGCGCGTCTAAATATGATTGCAGCCGCAGCACATTTTGGTAAACCCGCAGTTCCGGCAC
Organism: uncultured Desulfobacterales bacterium; assembly: GCA_947259865.1. The sequence goes on from CAMYNZ010000086.1 coordinate 2,902, forward strand.
TCACAGAGGCACTAAACAGTAAAGACAAAGAGATAAGGAGGGGTGCTTGTATCGCGCTCGGAAAAATTGGTCCTCAAGCAAGCTCCGCGATTCCCGCGCTTAAAAAACTATTAGCTGAACCCGGCTACGACGTCTCTTTAGCCGCCGAACAAGCTATAAAACGAATCATGATCAATAATAAAAAGTAGAATTGTTTGACAAGACGTCCGGGAAGGACTCAAAAAAACTCGCCCCTTGGTTTAAGAGCTATCTGGAACAGGAGATAGGCTGAATGAAGCTCGATCAGTTTCGGCTCGAACGATACTTCTCCAAGTATGAATTCTCGGCCCCTTATCTTTTGTGCTCCTCGGATTGCGAGAGCATGGAACTGAGGGACCTACTGGCACTCGAGCCTGGAGCCTATGAGCGGCTTTCATCGCTTTGGCTGGGTTACACGGAGTCCCTCGGTGATCCTGAGCTCAGGCATGCTATTACCACGCTATATGAGCATATAACAACGGACCAGGTTCTCGTGCACTCAGGAGCCGAAGAGGCGATCTTCAACTTCATGAATGTTGCTTTAGAGCCTGGGGATCATGTCATAGTACATGCGCCCTATTACCAGTCTCTCGGAGAAGTGGCGCGAGGCGTGGGTGCCGAAGTCACCGAGTGGCAGGGAGATCCGGAACGCACGTGGGAACTTGACCTCGAAGTCTTAAAAAACACATCAGAATTCATGCACGAGCTGTCGGTGCTCTCTGAGCGGCATGGCTTCGTCATTTTCTCGGACGAGGTGTACCGCGGACTGGAACTCGATCGTACCGATCGCCTGCCGGCCTTCGCTGACGTAAACGACCGTGCTGTGTCTCTCGGTGTAATGTCGAAGACTTACGGTCTCGCTGGGCTGCGGATTGGCTGGATCGCTACTCGTAATGACCAGCTTTTTCGAGAGCTTGCAGCGTTCAAGGACTACACGACCATATGCAACAGTGCTCCGAGTGAGTTTCTTGCAACGCTGGCGTTGCGACATGCAGAGGCGATTGTTGAGAGGAACCTGCAGATCATCCGCGGCAACCTCAATCGACTCGATCTTTTTTTCGGTGCTCATGCGGAACTGTTTGCCTGGCATCGCCCCAAAGCGGGGTCGATAGCATTCCCAATGCTGTTGCGAGGAACGGTTGATGCGTTTTGCGCTGATCTCGTCAACAAAAAAGGTGTTCTGCTGCTTCCCGGAACCCTCTATGGCTCGGGATTCAACTCGTTCCGTATAGGCTTCGGCCGCAGGAATCTGCCTGATTCTCTCGAGAGATTTGAGGAGTATATTCAGGATTTCAAATAACAAGCGGATGGAGCAGATCCGTCTTCGCCACCCGTCGTCGTTGAAAGCTATGCCGAGCAAGAGGCCAAGCCGCGATGAGCCAGGAAGAAACTCAGGCGCTTTACGTAAATGCCATTTGCTCTCGGGCGTATCTGGCCGGCTGTTTATCCCTGGCGGTATTCGCTCTCGTCATATTAAGAATAAATCAACAGAGATTAGATATATGAAAATAAATCCGGATTTTGTTTCACCGTGTGGCCTTTATTGCGGAGTCTGTGCCATTTATATCGCTCATCGTGATAATAATCAAAAATTTAAGGAAAGGTTGGTGGAACTTTACCAGGGGGGCGTTCCCGGCAAGGGCACTTTGCCCAATAGTGAAAATCTGTCAACCGAAGATATACGATGCCGCGGGTGCCAATCTGATGATCTGTTTATGCATTGCAAGCAGTGTGAGATCAGAGAATGCACGAGAAAGAAAGGATATTCCGGATGTCATCACTGCGACGAATTTCCCTGCCAGTATATTGAAAATTTTTCAATGGCTGTAGGCAAAAAGGTAATTTTACGGTGTGTTCCCTATAGACGAAAATTCGGTACTGAAAAATGGATTCGAGATGAAGAAGCCCGCTATTTTTGTCCAGAGTGCGGCAGCAAAGTTTTCCGGGGTGTTGTAATATGCAATCAGTGCAAAGCCAAGTTGGATCTGGACTAGTGGTTTATTGGCAAGGCAGAAGCCAATTCATTTATAATCTGATAACCCGGCGCTTGCAGTCGACGCGAAGAGTCGCACGGCTGAAGCGCAGCGTTCAACGGCTAATTTCTGCAGAAATAAGTGAATCGTATGTTTTCTCAAGAAACTTAAGTGGTTTACAACAGGGTCATGCAACGGAATTGCCGATACCGGTGCTATGGCCATCCGCCGCCGGCCACCCTAAAATGAGATAGAAAAAATATGAACTGTTTAGCAGGTAATCCCTGGCCAGAGATAAAATGGGGTGAAAGTGATCGACCGGCAATATTAGTGGATGGTCAGTTATATTCGTTTAAAGGTATTTCCGCCAACCGCGTTAGTGGGAAATGCGCGTATGTTGTAGGAACAAATCACAAAAATATCGAGGCCATCTGCTCGTTTTTAAATGTCGAATCATTACAGTTGTATGATATGCGGGTTAAGGATTTAGCCCCCCTAACACGTATAAGCGATCTGAAACATCTTGCCATACGCTGGAACACAAAGGCATCCAGCATTGATCCAATCGGAGAAATAAACGCTATTGAAACGCTTATTTTAGATGATACACCCAAAATAGCGTCACTCGAACCTTTGAGACAATTGAAGAATCTTACGCATTTGGAGGTCAGCGGCGGTATCTGGAATAAAAACAATGTTAAATCGCTAAGGCCCTTGTCGTCTCTGGCGAAGTTGCACAGCCTCACCCTGCTAAATTTAAAGATCGCAGACGACTCGCTAAGGCCTCTGGCAAAATGCAGATCTTTGCGGGAACTGCATATATCCAACCAGTTTCCAACAGAGGAATATGCCTTCCTGGCAGTGAATATGCCGAGCACTAAATGTGATAAATTTACGCCTTATATCCGTTTAACCTCACCACTAGACGGTAAAGACATAATGGTTGTTGGTCGCAGAAAACCCTTTCTAAATTCTCAATCTGACATAAAGAAGCTTGAAAAATATGGTGATAGATTCAACCAGCTCAAACGAGACTTTGCATCGGACAAATAAATCAAACGGACGAAAAACACACACCGCTTATTAAAGCATTGTATCCTTAGTGAACGATGTATGATAACTGGAATATAAAAAGATGGCAGACACCGATATCGGATTCTAATAATCTTTGGATGGTTTTACTTAAAGACCTGGCATCCTCAAATACACTTGAAATTTTGTCAAATCAGGGACCACATGTAGAACCTAGAGTATAAAAAGCGCATGCACCGATGACTCGCAGGGCCTGCGTCCTGCTCGCGGGTGATACGCTGCGATAGGGGGATTTATCGTAAAGATGCATCGAAGACAATTTTTTAAATCAATATTTACCGGAGGCCTGGTCATAGGCACCGGCGCATTGGCAAGCGCCTGCAAGGGTATTACGCGAAATGATCTGCAACCGCATGGCGATTCACCGAAAAATATCCCGGGCCTCGGCAAAACCGACGCAGCTATTCTGCACCACGCTTCCCTGGCACCGAGCGGGCATAATTCGCAACCCTGGTTTGTGAAAGTTGTAGAGCCCAAGAATTGGATTATCGGTATTGATCCCAGGCGCCGATTGCCGGTAGTTGATCCCAAAAACCGTGAGGCCCTGCTGTCCATCGGTGCCTTTATAGAGAACCTTTCGATTGCGGCCGGTGCAATGGGTTTTCAGGCCCGTACCGAGGTGATAGCCAAGACCCCAATGGATAAAGAGATTGTAAAAGTATCCCTGAAAAAGGGAAAACCTACCGATTACCCGCTCGAGCGCATCATCGCGCGCAGAACCGTTCGAAGCGGTTATCTACCATCTGAAATTAACTCAAAAGATGTCGATGCCTTATCCGAGCCCTTAAAAGATAGACTGGTTTACTTTCCCCGGGGTACCGAACACGCTCAATGTATTCAAGAAGGTGCAATCGAAAATTTTCGGATTCAATCTTACCGGGCTCAAGCCCAAGAAGAGCTAAGCCAATGGATGCAATTGAAAAATGCCGATGCCAAGAGGCACCGCAGCGGACTGACAACAGAGAGCATGGAGATTTCAGGTTTTGCCGGATGGTATGTGAGAACATTTCTTGATAAAGAAGACGTAATGAAGGACAGCTTTATTCAAAAAGGCATTGACAAGGCTGCCGGGCAGGCTGCTGAAGGTGGCGGCTGGTTCACCATAACCAGTAAAGGCGAAGATGTCGCTGAGTTAATCGATACCGGCAGACGATTTGAACGCATGGCGCTAAAGGCCAGGGAGCATAAAATGGGTATCCATCCCATGACGCAATTTCTTGAGGAAAGGCAAGGGCGTGAAGCTATCGCCAAAAACCATGAAGAAAGCATGATACCCCAGTTTATCCTGCGGGTGGGTTATTTGTCGAATTATCCAGATCCGGTTAGCCTGAGGCGTCCGGTGAGTTGGTTCATCAGTACCTAGAAGCTATCTCAAAAATGCATCTAGCGTCCAATGGTTGCGTTGTCCCGCGGCTTGAAATGCTCACGTACTATGGTGTACGCTCCGCTTTCAAACCGCGGGACGCCTTACCATTAAACGCGATCTACTATTTTTGAGATGGCTTCTATATAATTTAAAAATGTGCCCAGTCTTTGGCCCCGAATATCCCTCAGAACCCGGGTTGACCCCTGCCAGGTGGTTCAGCGTTGTTCAAGGCCAGCAGGTCAGCCTAAACGTCAGCCGAACTCTGTATTTAAGCGTAAGGAGTAAACCATGAAAGACCACGTATTAATAACAGAAGGACAAAAGTTCACGGAAATCCCAGGGGAAATATGGCAGCAGCATGTAGCGCAAACGTTACAGGACATCCCGAAAATGCTCGGCTTTATGACTGATGCTCACCATCTGATACGAAATTTTGTGGTTAGGGAACTGCCCCGTATCGGAAAACCCATCCCACCGGAACTGATCTCCGAAGAACTTAACCTGTCATTGCCAAAAACAACAGAAATTCTGGATGACCTGGAGAAAAACCTTTTTTTTCTGGTTCGAAATGAGCAAGGTGAAATTACATGGGCGTATCCAGTTACGGTTGACAAAACGCCACACCGATTGGCATTTAGCACCGGGGAGCGGCTAAACGCAGCCTGAGCCGTTGATGCGATTGCCACGCCCTTCGTGCAGGGGCGACTGCGAAAAGAGACCGTTTCAGTTGCCGTAGACACTGTATGTGCGCACTGTGGTCATCCGATTGAAATTAAGATAGATAGCGAAATGAACTGTGAGGTTGCTCAAAAAAATGACAATCTCCTCATTTTCTATCCTCAGATAGACTGGCAATCTTTTTCAGCACCTAATATAATTCCCGACTTCTGACATAAATCTGTATTCTTCTGTTCAGAAGAACACGCCAGAAAACATCTATCAGCGGCGGAACCCGTAAAGGGGTTATACTTAACCATCGATCAGGCTGTTTATTCAATACCTGTTACGCAGGCTGCTCTCTTCGCATTTAAGTAAGCTGCTCGGCAAACCGTACTTTGATCCATGCTGTCGCTGTTTAACATGCAGGCGACGTCAAGAAATCGTCTGACGCTGACCGTTTTTTACCGTGGCTTCGGGCGCGGCAGATCGTGAACATGCCAGTCGGTTTTTCGCAAAGACCTTGCAGGCTCCAAATGCATGTGGCGCCTGGGTCATCTCGGGCCGTTATAGGGCTAATTTGAAAACCAAACACACGCACAATCAAAAAACAAGGAGGGGATAATGGCAGTTCTGATTACAGGAGGAACTGGCTTTACAGGTGCGGAAGTGGCACGCATTTTACTGAAGAAGGCTGAAAAGAGACCGATTATTTTCGACATTAATCCGTCGGCAAAACGCTTAGACGACATAGAAGATCAGGTTGAGATCATACAGGGAGATCTGGGTAATTTTAGCCACGTTCTTGATGTGGTCCAAAAGGCAAACCCCAGTGTGATTTACCATCTGGGCGGAATGCTTTCCGTACCTTCAGACGCAGATCCGGCGGCTGCCTTGCGGGCCAATGCACTGGGGACATTTCATGTCCTGGAAGCAGCCAAGCTATTTAATGTTTCTCAGGTTCTGTTTTCAAGCACGATTGGTACCTACGGGCTAGATATCCAGGAGGAAGTGATAAATGATTATACCCTGCAACGTCCCCAACTTTTTTATGGGGCGACAAAGGTTTTTTGCGAACATATGGGACTCTTTTACAAGAGAAAATATAGCCTTGATTTCAGATCAATCCGATACCCTTCCATTGTAGGTCCCGGGGTGAAGACGCCGGGCGTCGTCCAATTTACCTCCTGGGTCATTGAAGCATGTGCAAAGGGGAATCCTTTTACCATCACTCTAAAGCCGGAAACGAAGGTTCCCGTCATATATTTCAAAGATGCGGCGCAAGCCATCGTTCGGTTAGGGCAGGCACCGTTAGAAAGCATTAAAACGGTCAATTATCTGGTTGCCGGTGTTAGCCCGATTGCCAGCGCCGGGGAATTAGCAGAGATTGTACGCGCTAAAGTGCCCGGGGCCGATATACGCTTCGAGCCGGATTTAGAACTGCAGGCTATTGTGGATCGGCTCCTTTTGCCCCTCGATGACAGTAATGCTCGAAAGGAGTGGGGCTGGCATTGCGAGTATAATCAAGAACGTATTGTTGATGATTTTCTTCAAGAACTAAAACTCAATTCGCAGCGTTATGTTTAATATCCGGCAAGGCTGCGTTTTCCCGAGATTTGAAATCCACCTTCATCGCGGCAGGATGCCACTTTCACTGTTTATACTGGATGCAGCTTATTTCAATTTCATTAGACCGTTTCATCATTTGGTCGTATCAAGGATGGCAGGGCATGGCTTAAGTCACTAAAGGCGTTTTCAAAACCGCGCCAAAGGCGGACAAGCCCCATCTAAGGCCCAATTAATCCGCCAGAGTACTTTGGCGGATTGCAGGCAGGAGCGCAGGACCCCTGACCCCGCGCTGCCGCGGAAGATGTATATATGATAAAGGGTTAGCTCGCTGGCCCGTTGCTTCCGCTTGCAACAGGATTAAATCTTCGATCGCGGCTGGAAGCCGCACCCACACATTCAGGATCGATATGGGAACGGCTTCCAGCCGCGATATATCCGGCTCATCCCCTGTCGTGCCTTACGTAATAGCCCTAACGGAATTTATATGCCCATCTCGACCCTGGGAGGCGTCTTTTTGCTGTCTTCCACCTCCGGGCTGCAGATGATGAGTCTGCCGGCACCAATTCCTTCCTGCACGACCAGAAAGTCTTTCACGGCCTGAGCGCGCTGTTCAGCCAATTCCAGAAGGTGGTTTCTCTGTTTTTGGGTCAAAGCGGTTTTACCGGTATCCGGGGAGCGACGCGTGTGAATGTCGCCTTTCGTTCTTTCGGTGTCGGATGAGTATGACCTGGACATGGTAATCCCTTCGCGCTTTTCGATATCTGCGATCGTGCCTAAGCCACAGAGTACGATTTTAACGCCGGGACGATTTTTGAGCCGGGTTGCCATCTGCTTGAGGTACGCCTTGTTTGCCGGGCTGAGTGCATGGGATGACGGCCCAAACACCACGGGCTTGAAACGAAGCGTGGTGGCCAGATCCAGCAATTGCGTGGCAACGAAGGTCGTTCCCGGAGGAATCACAACCCCGGTGAGCAGCGTAACCCCCAGGGGTGCAAAATAGGAAACAGCGCCCTTTTTCATGGCATTGCTCACCGCTTTTGCCACTACCAGGTGGAGCCTGAATTCGGGGTCATGAAAATTACCCTGAATAGGCACCCTGAGCACGATACGGCCATTCCGGTCACGGAGCATGGACAAGGCCGTTTTCAAAGAGATACCGAATATCCGATCAAAAGCGTCTTCTTTTCCTTCTGTGACCCGCACAACGCTCAATTTGTCGATCACCAGCTCGGCTTCCGCATCCAGCAGGCCCTGCTTAACGCGCCACTTAATGTCCGCATCAAGATGTCCACTTTTGGCCCGGTAACCAACGCGTTGAGCGGTATACGCCGCCAGCTTTCGAAGGTCAATGGATTCAAATTTTCCCCTCAGATCCATGACCGGTTTTTGCGAGAAGGGCCGAATCGTCCCGACGGCTCTGACACCCCAATATTTCCCGAATTTAGCGCGCAGCTTAACGGGTGTTTCCTGCTCGGGATTTGCGGTATCCAATGGACCCATTTGGGTCTCGAAAGGAAAAACAGTCAATACGAAGGGAGGAGCAACACTTGTGTCCCGAAAGACGACCCGGCTGTTTCGGGCGATCTCCAGCTTTCCTATGCGAAGCGACCACGGTTTTTGCTGTATCCGCTTGGATCTGGCACTTCCCGAAACCGCTTTTCCGGGAAACCATTTCATCAATTCCATTCGACCTTGGCTGCCTCGATCCAGCCATCCCGACAACCCACCTAGCGCAACATGTTGCATCTCAAGCTTGTGCAGGTCATGCAGACGAACCTGCTCTGCACGCAGACTTTGAACGTCGAATGCATGTGAGGCGCCGGCTTCTTTGGCCCTCAAGCCCGCGGACTGCTCAAAAATTTTAGCTACGTCGATTTGGACCTCGTGCGCCTGGACTCTCTTTAGCCCTTCGAAACGGAGTGCTTTCAGGGTCAGTTTCTCCATAGTCAACAAATTCAAAGTGCGTGACCCACTGTCCACCTGCAATCTCTCGGCACTGATATCTGTGAGCGCCGAAAAACGGCCGCCTTGCCGGTACTCATAGGTCCCCGCCAAAGAAAAGCCCTCCTGTTGAACATTCAGGGGCCCTGACCCCATGGAAACCTGCATCTTAAGACTGTTTAAAGAAATCGTCCCTTGAATCTTCAACGCTTCCAGGCCCTTGTTGTCCAGAAAGCCTGCTTCGATCTTGACCTTTCCCCCAAGACGTCCGGAGAAAAAGCCGATACCGGCACGTTGTAGCCATGGGGCCGCCCAATTCATTTCCAATTTTTCGATCCTGGCATCGGCGCTTAAATAGGGATTGCCACCGAATGGTTTGGCCTCTCCCGCAATTTCAAGCAATCCTTGGTCTGTGCGCAAGACCACCTCGAAGCGAGACCTTCTTTGGGGGGTCCAGGTTCGGATCGGGTCGAGGCGGGCCTGAACCACTGTGAATTGCTTCTCAACTTCAGGACCGCGGTACTTTATTCGGATATTGCGGAGATCGAGGGCGACGAGGCCCCAGTGCCATGGTTTTTTATCTTTTCGAACAACGGGCTTTTCCCTCGAAGAAAACGGAATACCGGCAACAGACCAGGGCTTGCCGGACTGTTGGATCACCTGCAAGGCGGCATCTTCCAGGGACAGCCTTTGAAAGCTGATACGTCTTTTCCACAGAGACCACCAATATATTTTCAACACCACACGCTTGACAGTCAGAACCTCACTGTCACCCTTCATGCCCCGCGCCCCTTTGATAACCAATTTTCCTGAGAATGGATTAAAGTCCACGTCCTCAATTTCTACCCTGTCAAAATAGTGGGACAAGAGCCTGTTCTCAGCTCCCCACTCTATACCCGAAGGCAGAAGAACAATAATGGCCGCAACTGCCAGCAAGAGAATGCCAAACGTAATAATTATTACTTTTAGTATTCTTGTCTCTGTATACATTCTCATTCCTTGAGATCTCACCGTCTCCGCCCGGCACACGTTCGGATCACGCATTTTGCCTTGCTCTTAGCGTTGATACCGTAACGTGATGGACGACCCGTTGTCGGTAGATGAGATCAACCTTGCATGCTTATCTATTTTACGAGCTTTACAATAAAATAAAAAGCTATTTCATTGCAATTTTGTTTCTTTTTGTAAAGCCCTGCTTCGTCAGTGGAGCAGGTCGTTTCGGACCGAACTGTTTTACCGTTTAACAAAGCATTGCACTCGTACAAATTTTTCGCTACGCTTTAGCATCTTACGGGTAAGTGACAAATAACAGATCATCGATAAACCAATTCACAGTATATACACTTTGATAGCCTCGATCAAATGATCGTTAAAGGGGTGCTAGGGCTGCAAGCCGGGCTCCGCAAATCAGGCTATCTGCAGCGTCCTGATTTCGTTCGGGCCGGCCATCTCAGCGGTTAATGTGATTTACCTGTAATTATGGTCATCGTAATGATTTGCACATCGCGATTCCAGACATTTATCTTTGCCATAGCGATTGCTCTGGGCAGCTGCTCCGGTCCCCCCTGGGAAGCGCCGGTTCCCGGCTCGGTAATGGCCGAAAAAAAGAGTCCGGATAACAGATTTTTGGCACGAGTCATCGCCGCCGAGACCAATGGGAGCTACACCTTCAATGTGCGCGATGTCCAAACAGACAATATTCTGGCAGAACGAACCATTAAAGCCCCAGTCGGCTATCACGCGCACATCGTGGCGTTGGTGTGGCGTGCGGACGGTACAATTGTCACCGCAACAATTGACCATGATTTCGGTGACGGCAACAACGTGTTCGATCTAGATGTCCGGCGCAGCGATATCTAACAATTTTCAGTTTCGATACGGAGAAGCGATGAGCCAAATTGATGTTGCCAGGGTTAGAGCTGAAACACCGGGCTGTTCCGAGGTGCTGCATTTTAACAATGCAGGGGCATCTCTACCCCCGGATGTCGTTTATCAGGCGGTTGTCGACCACCTGAAGCTGGAGCGCAGCATCGGCGGTTATGAGGCTGAGGCGCGATCACAGGATAAGATAGAGCATTTTTATTCTGCATTTGCAAGGCTGCTTAACTGCAAGCCTGAAGAAGTGGCCCATATAGAAAATGCTACCCGAGCCTGGGATATGGCTTTTTATTCGATTCCTTTCAAGCGGGGAGATCGCATCCTGACGGCCCAAGCAGAATATGCCAGCAATTACCTGGCCTTTTTACAAACCGCAAACCGGCGCGGCGTTAAAATAGATATTGTGCCCAACGATGACTCGGGGCAATTGTCAGTTGAGGCCCTTGCTGAAATGGCTGATGAAGATGTGAAACTAATCGCAATCACGCATGTGCCCACGCAGGGCGGCCTCGTCAATCCTGTTGAGCAAGTGGGGCAAATTGCTCGAAATTACGGGATACTGTATTTACTGGATGCCTGCCAGTCGGCCGGTCAACTGCCCCTGGATGTTCAAACCATCGGCTGTGACATATTATCGGGCACCGGCCGTAAGTACTTGCGGGGTCCACGGGGCACCGGTTTTCTTTATGTACGGGAGTCGCTGATTGAACAATTGGAGCCGCCGTTTATCGATCTGCACGCTGCAACCTGGATTGATAAGAACAATTATGAATTCAGGAAGGATGCCAGACGATTTGAGAACTGGGAAAGCTATGTGGCAGGGCGAATCGGGCTGGCGGCAGCAGTTGACTATGCGTTGGATATCGGATTGACATCAATCCGGGACCGCGTTCGGTACCTAGCTGAACTGTTGCGTGAACGTTTGGCTGAACTTCCCGGTGTGGCCGTCCACGATCTGGGTCAAAATCGCTGCGGCATCGTGACCTTCACCAGCGTCGCAGGCGGCGTACGCATCGAGGCCCACATCACGGGCCTCACGCCGGGCAAGCACGGCTTTCACGTCCACCAGTGGGGCGACGTGAGCGGGTCCGACGGCAAGTCGGCCGGCGCGCACTTCAATCCGCACGGAACCGAGCACGCCCTGCCCGCGGGGGAGCCGCGGCACGTCGGCGACCTGGGCAACCTCGAGGCGGACGCCTCGGGAGCCGCCCGCTACGAGCGCGTCGATTCCCAGCTCGCCTTCAGCGGGACGAACTCGATCGTCGGACGCGGGCTGATCATCCACGCCCTGGAGGACGACGGCGGACAGCCGACCGGTAACGCCGGAGCGCGGGTAGCCATGGGCGTCATCGGCATAGACGACGCGGCGGACGTGCGCTGAGGCCGAGCGTACGGCGCCCGGAATGACGGT
>CAMYNZ010000087.1 GCA_947259865.1 uncultured Desulfobacterales bacterium
TCGGATATATCTAAATGCCAAATTCAAAGGCACAGAAGTGTCAACGGAACTGGAGAACATGGTCCGTCGAAAAGTGCTCAACGAACCCTTTTTTCTCATGGCCTTGGATTTGAGTATGTGGATGCTGGCGGCTATAATTTGGCCGATTATTTACTGGAGCCTTGGTTTAGGATCCGATTTGACGCAGCGCGCATTGTTATTAAGCTTGAGCACTGGCTTTATCACCGTGATTGTTGCCTTCTTTTTGTTGGAGCATATTTCACAGAAGCGGCTGGCGCCCTATTTTTTCCCGGACGGCGGACTTACTGCCATCCCGAAGACTCTGCGCATCCGGATCCGCACCCGGCTGGTTGCCCTGCTTTTTGCCTGCAATCTGATTCCCCTTTTAACAATTCTGCATCTTTTTCATAGAATCACCCTTAAATACTCGGATCCGGCTTTGGCAATACAGCAGTTAAGACCGGTTATGTATACCAACATCTTCATCTTTATCGGTTTTGGCATGTGTTTGACGATGCTGGTGAGCAAGAATCTTTCCAGCCCGTTTAAAGAAATCCTTAACACCTTAAGGTCGATTAAAAACGGTAATTTTGATCAAAAAGTTCAAGTCACTTCCAACGACGAAATCGGCTATACCGCTGATGTCATCAATGACATGACCGAAGGGCTCAAGGAACGTCAACGTCTGCGCAGATCACTGGACCTTGCCATGGAGGTCCAGCAAAATCTTATGCCGAAGTCAAATCCGGAGGTGCTGGGATTGGATATTGCCGGAACCAGCATCTACTGTGAAGAAACCGGTGGTGACTATTTTGATTACCTGAATGTCGGCAGTAAGGGCGAAGGAAGAATCGGTGTTATTGTGGGCGATGTCTCTGATCACGGAATCCAGTCAGCGTTGCTGATGACCACGGCCAGGGCATTTTTACGTCAACGGGCCTCCCTGTCAGGCGACCTCGATCGCATCGTTTACGATGTTAACCGGCAAATTTCCCATGACGTCGAGGAATCCGGGCGATTCATGACTCTTTTTTTTAGTGAAATTGATCGCCGAAACAATAAGATCCGCTGGGTGAGGGCCGGGCACGATCCGGCCATGATATATGATCCCGTCTCAACCCGTTTTAAAGAATTGAACGGCAGCGGTCTACCTCTGGGGGTTTTCGAAAATTCGGTTTACACACAGTTTGAGAGAACAATTACGCCCGGACAAATAATATTAATCGGCACAGACGGCATCTGGGAGTCCCATAACCCCCGGGGTGAAATGTTTGGTAAAGATAGATTTAAAGATATAATCAAAACCCATGCCGATTTACCGGCCAAGGAAATTATTGGGGTGGTGATCTCAGCCCTGGACGAATTTAGTCGTCCGCTCCAAAAAGAAGATGATGTAACGCTGGTGATCGTTAAGGTTCAAGAATTGTAGCCGTCGGTTATAATTGTTTCAGGTACTGCAAAGTGGACGCTGCAAAACCGAAATCTTCCGGGGGTTCAAAGCCCTGGACCCGCAGGCTCATGGCAATGATTGCGAAATGATGAACGGCGTGAAACTTTAAAAATTGCAGTTCTCGCTCTACCGTAGAAAGACTGAATGGGTTTTTCTCCGTACCCTGGTCGCTTTCGTCGTTTTTAACCGCCACACCGTTATCCGATTCATCGGTAACAGCAGTCAATTCGTTTAGGGCGGCCATGGTGTTATTGATTTTCTGTATACACAGCTGCCTATCCGTCTCCACACCTTCCTCTCTGTTACGGGCATCATAGTCGACTTTTTCGTGCCAGCCGGTTAAAAAACAATCGTAAAAATCCAGAATATGGCGGATGTGTTTACCGACACCGGATTTGAAGTATGGATTTTTATTATTGCAGTAGAGTTCATCACCGATTTTTCGGATAAGGTCGATGGCCTGCTGAAGATACTGGTTGTTTTCACGAACTAAGCGCTGGCGGTCGATCATGTCATTTTCCTCCTAACGATCAGATGCGGTTGTCATCGGCAGAAAGTTCCACAGGAATTAATACATCTTAGGGCAGATTTTCAAGAAAAATAGGTCTCGAGAGCCATACCTTGCCAGAATCAATGAATACAGTTCCTTAAACCGTTTGTACCTGCTATATTAGCCGCTTGTGCCATTGACCGGGAGCCTGGAATAATGGAATACTAAAATGATGGATAAAACATTAAAGTTCATTATTCCATTTCTGCAATAACGAATGCGTTCAAAAAGGCACAAAAATGGGTTGGCCTTTCGTCTGTTTATAGCGAGATTAAATCTGTTCAAATTGGACTAAATGACATGATGCATTTTGCGTATGGGCTTGGGATAGATGCAGGCGGAACCTATACGGATGCCGTTTTACTTGATTTTGCTAGCGGCAAAGTCATCACCAGCTGCAAAGCGTCCACCACGCTGCCGGATCCTTCCAAGGGTATCCGGGACGCACTGGCAGGAATCGAACCGGCTTTGTTACCAAAGGTGTCGATGGTCTCCCTGGCGACAACCTTTGCTACCAATGCCATTGTAGAAAATCGCGGCGCCGCAGCCGGCTTGATTCTGGTGGGATATGACGAATTTCCACCGGATATACCTGGTGAAACCCGGGTGCTCAGGGTACAAGGTGGTCACACCGTAACCGGCGAGGAAAAAAATCCATTGGATCAGGCCGCGATTGTAAAAAACCTGGACAACTTTTTGTCGGACGTTGAGGCTGTCGCCGTAACTGCTTTTTTTTCGGTACGCAATCCTGACCACGAAACCCGGGTGGCAAACCTTATCCGGCAAAAATACGACATGCCGGTTGTCCGGGGACACCGGTTATCCATGCGCTTGGATGCTTTTAAGCGGGCAACAACAGCCTGGTGGAATGCACGCCTTATACCTCTGATCAGTGGCTTGATCAAGGCTACAAAAGGTGTCCTTTTGGAAAAAGATATTGATGCGCCGTTTATGGTGGTTCGGGGAGATGGTACCCTGATGTCTGCTCAAACCGCCCTTGATCGGCCGGTAGATACGTTGCTTTCCGGACCGGCCGCGAGTATCATGGGTGCCAGGCACCTGACGGGTCTTCAAAATGCCCTGATTGTTGATATGGGCGGCACCACCACGGATATGGCAGCTTTATCGGGGGGCAAAGTCACCATTGATCCCCAAGGGGCACATGTGGGCAGATGGAAAACCCATGTGGAAGCTGCCAGTGTCAGGACCGTCGGTCTGGGTGGTGATAGTATAATTGCCCTCAATCCGGATCGATCCCTGGTTGTGGGTCCCCAAAGGGTCGTTCCGCTTTGCATCGGCAGCGTGCAGGCGCCCGAAATTCTGGAGATGCTTGAAAAAATTCAAGCATCCGCCCCGAAGTTACCCTTTGGTCGCGTAAACCCGTGTTCATTCTATTTTTATAACGGTTCTGCAAATAAACCGGATCAAAGGCATTTACCGGCTGGACTAAATGGCGGGATTGTTAGCGAATGTATCCGGTTCAGGGACACCCAGCACTGGTTTACAGGCAGCCAGGTGGCATTGCATGTGGACACCGGTCTTGTCGTTCACTGTGCATTAACTCCCACCGATGTGCGCGTGGCCGGCGGTCGGTTTGATTTAGGGCATTCCGAAGCTGCACGAATCGGTGTTGAGATTTTCGCACGGCATTTCGGTCTGAGCACATCCGAATTCAGTCGATGCGTGGAGAAAGCAATCAGTAAGAAGTTGTGTTTGGAGGCCATAACCCTGTTGGCCAAAAAAAACGATCAAGCCCTTGGTCAACTGGTGGATCAATGGTTTGATCCCTCACCTGCGGATCCGAGCCCCATCGGTGTGGATGTGCGTGTTTCTTTAAGAGCACCGGTGGTCGGAGCCGGTGCACCGGCTGCCGAGTGCATCCCTCAAACCTTCAAGCGTTTTGACACCCAATGCATTTTACCCGATGCTTACGCGGTTTCGGTGGCAGTGGGAGCGGTGGTCGGTATGGTGGATAGAACCATGACTGCAATAATTCGTAAAACTGACAGCGGTCGTTTTGTATTACATTCTGAAAGCGGTAAGACTGAATACGACACCATCCATGAGGCCGTGAAAGAAGGGCAACAAATACTGGAAGCATTGGCCCGAATTACCATGAAACGCGACCAGGTTATGGAGCCGGTGTTGAATTTTAGCGTGACGGAGAAACAAGCCAAAACCGCCGGCGGTGAGGAAATTTATCTTGAGACCCAATTAAGTTTGCGGGCCACCGGCCGGCCCAATGTCTGGCAGCAATTCTGATTTATGAAAACCGTGATAACTGAAAAGCTGGAAGCACTTAAAATCAATTATACCTTTAAACCCCACAGTCAGCCGGTTTATACCTCCGAAGCTGCTGCCCGGGAACGGGGTGTGCGTCTATCCCAGATTGTCAAGACCATCCTGTTCAAGGATCGCAACGACAGGATGGTGGTGTCAGCAGCGGTAACAAACTTGTTGCCTCCGGAAGTTCTGCGCATCGCCAAACCGTCTCTTCCAGTTCAGACGCGCGTTTAGCCGTCAACATGCCCTGTGTCAGCCAGCGGAATTTTTGGCGCAGTTCCCTGTCCGTCGGGGGGGTTTCAGCATCCCATTTGGCTTGCACTTCTCCTGAATTATATACCGTGCCGGTTTTTGTTTGAATCTCAACCCGGGCAAAGCGTTTGGCCGGAAATTGTCGGCTAAAGGCTGCATTTTCAATTACTTCCACACAGTCACAAAGCCGTAAAACAGCGGAATCTTTCAGGGCATTATGGCTTAGTTCCTGTTGACCCAACCGGCCGTACACCAGAATAGCAGCGACTGGAAACGGCAAACTATATTGCGCCGCTTCGGTAGTTCGCGGGTGGCGGCAGGTTAATCGAGCGGCTTCGTGAAAAGTGGATACCCTGATTGCCTGTACGTTTCCGGAGGCGATCTGATATTTTTGTTGTAATGCCCGGACTCCTTCTACTGCAGGTTGCGCCCAACGGCAAACCGCATGGGGTTTAAAATATTGCTTGCCGAATTGCCACTCAGCTCCCAGATCGGTCCAGATGTCTTTAACCCCATCCGCTTCTACAGTTAGGGCGGGGGCACCGCTAAAATTGCCCCGGGCCAAAAAAGCGCTACTGACGCCGGCCATTGCCCCCCATCCCGAGCCATCCTTTAACATCGTCGGATGATCAATACACCGCATCATCTGGGATCGCGGACCATGGTATTCGGCAATCCCCAGGGCATGCCGGGTCGCTTCACGTCCCAAACCAAGCCGGCGGGCCGTAACGGCGGCACTACCCAGCGCGTTCCAGGCCCCTGAAGTATGGTAATCGCAGGCGGTGGCATGCAAAGCGATTCCGGCCCGCAAAGCCACTTCGTATCCGATGATCAGGGTCGTTAAAAGCTCTTGACCGGTTACTTTTTGGTTTTCTTTGCCGTCAAGCACAGCCAACACAGCCGGTACGATTGCCGCGCCGGCATGTCCCTTGGCCAGCGGATGTCCATCATGAATATCCAGGGCATCGATCGTCATTCCATTGGCCAGGGCCGCACCGGGGGGCGATACTTCGCGGCCATCCATCCAGAGATAGGCACCGGTTCCGCCAAAACTCGAAGCTGCAAAATCATGGATTATTTGTGAAAGTTCCGTCTGTCTGCCGGCGATGCCCGTTCCTAAAACGTCCAGCAGGCAACGCCGTGCCTGATGCTTAATTTTTACAGGAAAGTCTTTCCAGTTTGTATCATGAATAAAATTGATTACTTCCATTTTAATTCAGCAGTTTTTGAATATTTTGTTTGCATTCTTCTATCAAATAAGATTTACACCTCCCAAATATCTCAAATGTCATATAATTCTTTGATCATCAACCCATAAATTCTAAGCAGGAATTTTGAAAGGGGTGCAAAATGAGTGTAAACCTATTTCTGTCGCCAAAAAAGGCTGCCAGGGAGCTGCCTGCAGATAAAATGGCCCGGATCGATCGATATGTTGATTCTCTGTAATTATCCGCGTGAGGGTCGATCACCCAGCAAAGAGAAAAATTGTAACTTTCCCAGCTCACCTTCCATCACAATGGTAGATTGGGGTGCTTGGCGCTTCAATTTTTCAGATAATACAGCAGCCTCTTCCAGGTATCGTTGGTATAATCGGGTCCGGATGTCAGACGAGAGGGGGTTTGAATCATCCCCTGAATACCCGAGGGCCACATTGAGGGAAAATCTTTCCACCAGTCCCTTATCTTCCCGGTGCAGCCAGGTTGCTGATTTTAAATCAAAGGTGTAGAGCGGTAAAAAAAGGAATCCGTAACTCCCCACGAAATCAACCGCTTTGATGATGTATTCGGCCTCGGCATCATCCATGACATAGTGAAAGCCGACCCGACACCATCCCGGTTTGATGCCGGTGTAGCCTTTCTGTACCCATTTCCTGTATTGTCGGGACGTATCGTCATCGATTGCCAGCAGGGCGTGTCCGTAAGGTCCGGCACAGGAACAGCCGGCGCGGGATTGGATACCGAACAAGTCATTTAGCAGCACCGTAACAAATTTGGGGTGTAAATACCGGCCCCAGGGGTCTTTGACATTAAAGGATACAATGGCCACTCTCCTGGTTGGATCCTGATTTCCCAAAATATTGATATTTGAATTGGTTTTCCATTTCTCAAATGCCCGATCAAGCAGCTCCCGTTCACGCTCCTCGATTTTACGAACATCTGCAGCATCTTTTACTTGAAACGTTAGCGCAGCTCTCATGGTCTGCAGAACACCCGGTGTCCCGGCCTTTTCGCGCGCTTCAATATCGGCGACGAAATCATGCTGAGTGGGGCCGACATAATCCACCGTCCCGCCACCGCCCACGCTGGGAGCCAATTCTTTGTGATATATCCTTTCATTGAAGACCAGAACCCCACTTGAACCCGGACCGCCCAAAAATTTGTGCGGAGAAATAAATATTGCGTCCAAAGATGGATCCGCATCGTCTTTATCTCTGGACGGATTCATGTCGATGTCAACATAAGGTGCACTGGCGGCATAGTCAAAACAAGCCAGGGCATTGTGTTTATGGAGAAGCCCGGCTATCTCCCGCACCGGTGAGATTATTCCTGTCACGTTAGAGGCTGCCGAAAAGGATCCGATGCGCAGCCTGTTCTGATAGGCTGGTTTTTTCAGCATCCTGTTAAGATGTGACAGGTCCAAGCCGCCATCTATTCCCAGCTGTATCTTAACGACTGTTGCCAAACCTTCGCGCCAGGTGACTTCGTTTGAGTGGTGCTCGAAAGGCCCGATGAACACAACGGGCTGACGTTCGCTTAAGAATTTTTCGAACTTATCGACCGTTTCCCTTGCTAGATATTCACCCAAAATTGAATCCAGCATGTAACCGGTGGCCGGTGAGAGTCCTACCCCGATGAGCTGCTGAAATTTATGGATGGCTGCCGTGGAACCAAACCCGCATGAGATGATGCGCCCGTGAGGGCCGGCATTGACAGATTCTTTGATGATTTGTTCGGCCTGATGAAGAAGTTGGGTCATGTTTCGTCCGGTAACGTCATCTTCGGTGTGGGTATTGGCATAATTACGTTGCAATTTCATGATGTATTGCTCTATGAATTTCAAGCATCGTCCTGAGGCCGTATAATCACAATAAACCATTAGCCGTTGACCGAAGGGGGTGTTGAAGGTTGAATCTATGCCCACAATATTCTCTCTGAGGAAATCGAATTCTAGTTTTTCAATAGTTCCTGGTTCCATAATATGATTATCCCTCACGTTTTTATTTGTTTAGGTGATGAAAAAGGTATTAATACATGGAAAAAACCGACCGCGGAAACGCGTGGATAGGATAACAGAAATCATTCTGCTGTCCAAGCTTTCTTATTTAACGTTTCAGGGCATTTATGCTATAGAATAGTTTGAAGGAATGACTCAAAACTTTAAATGTTCTTTTAGTATTTGAGCTAATCCTCAGCTCTAAAAGGTTTGGCTATGTCTGTGAACAAAACAATTCTCCAATTTTTTGAGGTTTTCAATTCCCATGACGTGGAAGGAATGGGTCAACTGCTGACATCTGAGGCTCAATTTTACTTTCCTAAAACCCAGCCGCTCATCGGTAAAGAACAAATTTTACGATTTTTTAAGATTCTTTTTCGCCAGTACCCGGCATTGTCTTTTGAAATTCAGCGAATTATCCGTCAGGAAAGCCGGGCAGCCGTTCACTGGACCAACCGCGGGGTCAATCGAAAAAAAGAACCCTATCAAAATGAGGGGGTAACAATTCTTGAGATGACCGCAGATAAAATAAGCTTTATCAGTGATTTTTTTAAGAACACCGAAAAGTTTTGATAGAAAATTTTTCGTTTTCCATGCACGGTGTCTCAAGTGTAAGTGCCTAAAGTGCACTTAATCCGCCATTGAAACCACTTATAGCAGGTATATCAGTCAGGGAGGAATGGTGATCATAGAATCTCAAGACGAACTGATAATTCGTAGATGGCATGAGACGCTTTCCGGCGAAATCATGCTCACGCTTATCATTACAGAAGACAAACGCAGTGAGGCATTTGCGGTGTTTTGCGATCAGCTGTCTGCTTTGGCATCCCAAGTACACATAACAAAGAAAAAGTCCGACAGCGAGCAAATACCCGCCATTCAGGTTGGCCCAAATATTCGCTACCAGGCCATCCCGGGAGGTAAGGAACTCACACCATTTCTTGAGATGTTAACCCTGCTGGACGCGCAAAGCGATTCGGAAGGCAAGTTCAATAAAGTCATTGAAAACATTACTATTCCGGCCGAACTCAGGCTGTTCATCGCCGGCAATTGCAGCTTTTGTCCTCGCGTGGTGCAGCAAATAGCGCCACTGGCCATCGCAAATGAGTTGATTCGTCTCGCAATAATCGATGCTTCGCTTTTTGATGGAAAGGCGCAGTCCGATGGCATCCGTTCCGTACCGACGATTCTGCTCGACGGCCAGTACCGCTGGACCGGTACCATCCAAATAGAGGATATCATTGAAATGCTTATAAATCGTGATCCTACCCACCTGGGTGCCGCTGCCCTGAGAAACATTATTGAGGAAGGCAATGCAGCCCGGGTAGCTGATTTAATGCTCGAGCAGGGTCTTATTTTTCCCTCTTTTCTTGACCTGCTGGTCCATAAAAAATGGCCTGTGCGCCTGGGGGCCATTGTTACCCTGGAGACGGTCATCGAGAAAAATAGTATCATTGCGGCCCAGGTCGTTGACCCACTCCTGGAACGCTATCCGATGGTGGACGATCAGGTTAAAGGCGATATTCTATATATTTTAGGCGAAACCGGGGATCAGAAAATTACGGTTGAATTAGAAAATGTATTCAAGAAATCAGGCAACCCGGAGCTTCAAGAATCTGCCAGAGAAGCAGTTATGCGAATCTGGGAACGCCGGCAGCCTATTTAGTTTTAAGATGCGGTTATTACTTCAAATTAAACCTGCGGAGGTTAATATGCAAAAACATGCGGTGTTAACACTGATTATATCCATGGCCCTAATCACTTTAACCGGCTGTGGATACAATACGATGCAAAAATACGAGGAGGCTGTATTCGGAGCCTGGGGTAATGTGGAGTCCAACCTGCAGCGGCGGGCAGACCTGATTCCCAACCTGGTAGAAACCGTCAAGGGTTACGCGGCCCATGAGAAGGAAACGCTTCAGGCCGTGATTGAGGCCCGGGCGAAGGCCACTTCCGTAAAACTCTCCGCCAAGGACCTGAGCAACGCGGAAGCCATGCAGCGTTTCCGGAGCGCCCAGGGAGAACTTTCCTCGGCGCTTTCCCGGCTGATGGTTGTTGTGGAACGATACCCGAATCTCAAGGCCAACCAGAACTTCCTGGCATTGCAGGACCAGCTGGAAGGAACCGAGAACCGGATTAATGTAGCACGCCAGCGATACAACCAGGCTGTTGAAAGATTCAATTTCGCAATTCGGAAATTTCCCAACAACCTTACCAACAATCTGCTGCTCGATCTTGAACGCAAAGAGTACTTCAAGGCCGAGGAGGGAACAAAGACAGTACCCCAAGTCAAATTTTAAGCTCGCAATTTATGGGGACCCAATTTTAGCGGAAACAATCATGAATGATTTTAAAGTAAATCACAAAACCCACTGGGTATTGGTCATTGCTCCGGTGATCGTTTTATTTACGATCACCGCTGTATTGGCGGTGGCAGTACCTCGGTTAAAAGGCCGGGTTAACGATTATGCCGGAATGCTGTCTTCTTACACCCAGCGCCAGTTGGACGACAGCCTGCGCCAACTTGAACAAACCGACTCCACCCAGATAGCGGTTTTAACCATTCCCTCTCTCGAGGGAGATAACCTGGAGGCCTTTTCCATTCGAGTCGGGGAGCAATGGAAAATCGGTCAAAAGGGCTTCGACAACGGTGCTATTCTTCTGATCGCGAAAAAAGAGCGTAAAATCCGCATTGAAGTCGGATCTGGCCTGGAGGGACGCCTGACCGATCTGGTTTCAGGACAAATCATACGCAATGTAATCGTACCGCACTTCAGGGCCGGAAATATTGACCGCGGAATTTCCGATGGCGTCCAGGCCATGATCAAGGTAGTGAAGGGAGAATTTAAGGCTCCGGATAGTGCCCGATATCGCAGGGGTCGAAAATCGGGCTCGCACTTCAACCTGTTTTCCCTGATTATTTTTTTAGTCGTGATCAACATGCTGGGAAGGTTGCGGCGACCCGTCGGCGCAGCTGCCGGTGGATTGATTTTCCCCATTGTGGGAGCGCTGTTCTTCAACATCAGCCTTATCTGGATACTGGCGCTGATTCCGCTGGGTGTTCTGGGTGGTATTCTGCTGAGCTTTTTGGGTTCTCCGCTGTCTTTTGGTCATGCCGCTACTTCTAAAAGGCACAGTAGCGCGGGCTGGTTCGGTGGTTTTGGCGGCGGCGGCTTTTCATCGGGCGGTTTCGGTGGATTTTCGGGTGGCGGCGGCGGTTTCGGCGGCGGCGGCGCCTCCGGCGGGTGGTGAAAATTAATTTAATTCCACTTATTCCATTAAAATCATAGGACCTGGTTATGAAAGATCTGGCAAAACATTTTTTATCCGACACCGACCGGCAAAAAGTCATGGCTGCCGTTAAGGAAGCTGAAAAACATACATTTGGTGAAATTGTTCCTATGGTCGTGTCTGCAAGCTATCATTATCCAATGGCCGACGTCATCGGTGCAGCCGCTTTGGCGCTGCCGGTTTCGTTGATGTTAACACCGTTTGTCGGCGGTC
>CAMYNZ010000088.1 GCA_947259865.1 uncultured Desulfobacterales bacterium
GCCGGTGGAACGGAAGCGATAAAATGGTCAGTGTTGGGTAATCGTGTGATTCTTTACGGTTTTGACCCGGATGAGGCTGAGTGTGAAAGACTTAATTTTCTTGCTGATTCCCGGGGCGATCATCTTACCGTTAAAAAAACACCCTGACCCAGAACTATTTAAGTTTATAGCAATAATCTTTGCTGTTTTATTGAAAAATTAATGCAAACAACCCGACCGCTGTTATCGATACTTTTGCATGGGCGCAATGATGCCTACATGGGTAATTTTCAATGGCGAATATCGACCACCATCAATAAGCATGCGCAAAACATTTGCGAGCTTAATGCTCAAAAACGGGTAGAAATCGTTTTATGCGATTGGGGCAGTGAAGAACATCTGATCAATGTTATCTCATTGTCAGACCACGCCAAAGCTTTGCTGCGGGTTGTGATCGTCCCGCCCGAGGTGGCACGGCACTATAACCAGGATTCCCAGTATTCCGGACCCCATGCTTCAAATACCTCGATCCGTAGATCTCTGGGGGAGTATTTATTATATTCGGATGCCGATAATTACATCACGCTGGACTCAATGCGTATAATTTTAGCTATACTTCAGCAAGGCGCCATTAATGGATATTCTTTAGACTGTAATTTTTTCTGGGGATCCCGTTATCATGTGCCCAAAGTATTTCATTCATCCAATCCATCAATCGAAGAACTGGATCATTATATCGATCAAAGCTGGCCAACCTTTCTTTACAGTAAAGTAAGTAAAGATAAATTTCTGGGTGGAGCGGGAGCACTTCTGATGACGCAAAAGATGTGGCATGAATGCCACGGATGGGACGAGCGTCTAATATATTGGGGGTGGAGTGATATAGATATACACTACCGGTTGGCCTCAAAGTATGGATTCGGCGATTTAGAAGACAGCCGCGTCTATTTTTTTCATTTAGATCATTATTCCCCGGATCCAAAAACGAGGGGCTATGAACCTGAGATAACCAACCGTAAGATGAATCCTATGCGTGTGCCAACGCATTTTGTGTCCAATGATGAGAATTGGGGACTGCGAGATGAGCTTTTACCCGTCATATCCTGGCCGTCTCTAAAGCTGTGACGTATTCATTGCTCGGGCATGCAGAAGGTTACCCCTGAATAAATACACAAGGACCCTACACCGTGAATTTAATTAAAACCGATTATAAAAGGTCAAACGCCCTCCGTTTTCTTCAAATCAACACGTTTTATCAAAAATATCTCTTAGATTTTTACAAAAATGATGCAACCCTGGCTTCAAGGCCTGCTGATGAACAGGTTCAACAGATATTGGACGATGGATTTAGCGCGATTCATAATTTTACACCGTATATTACAAAACTCGGTTATGAATCAAAATTCATCATTGCCAACAGCAAGCCTGCTCAATTTAAATGGTTGCAAGAAAATCACCTCAATTTAACTTCGTCAAACAACTGGATGCTGGATATCACCCGCAGACAGATTGAAGCCTATCGACCTGAGATATTATTTTTAAGCGATGCCTTTGTCTTTGACAGTAAATTTATCAGGCAATTGTCCGTTAGACCCGATCTGGTGATTGGTTGGACAGGTGAACCGGTCCCCCAAGGATTGGACTGGTCGGATTTTGATATTATTCTGTCAAATTTCAGTTACAGCCGACAAAGGGCCAAAGATTATGGTGCTAAGGCGACAGAAAACTTTTATCCGGGGTTTGTGGAATGGGTAAACAGGGATTGCGATACCCGGCCGCCTGTTTATGATGTGGTATTCGTTGGTCAATGGTCCGGGCTTCACCAAAAACGGAATCAAATTATTCATGCGCTTGCCAAAGCAGCCAGCGGCAAGCAAGGATTTAGATTAGGGTTGTACCTTTTAGGTGACAAACAAAAAATGCCACCCGAAGTACAATCATTTTGCTGCGGTGAACGATTTGGCCTGGCAATGCACCAAGCCCTGCGATCCGGAAAAATAGCCATAAATGCCGGCATTCTTCCTGAAGCCGGCAATATGCGGCTGTTTGAAACAACCGGGACCGGTGTTTTCCTTTTAACTGAATATCAACATAATATCACAGATTATTTTTTACCCGGAGAAGAAATAGAGACATTTAAGGACAACCCGGAACTCATAGAAAAAATTTATTACTACCTGAAACATTCTGAAAAGCGCCAAGCGATTGCGCGAAGGGGACAAGAACGCTGTTTGCGTGATCACGCCATGGACAAACGAATTGCTGAGCTCGATAAAATTATCAGAAAGCATTTGTCTATTAAGCCTTCAGCCCGGCAGACGTGTGGGTCTTATGCCGGCGCACCCACCCAACACTCAGACCTTGACCCTAACGCTGAAGTCATTCGCAGCCAGGCGGACCTGAGCAATGTTCAGGCTATCGCCCGGCAGAAACGATTTGGAGACTACGTCGTAGCCTACAATGGGCTCTCTGTTCACTGTCATGATCTTCTGTCGTTTTATATGGCGGCCAAGGACATCTTTTTGCAGCGGATATATGATTTTACCGCAACCGCCCCATCCCCGACGGTCATCGACGGTGGCGGCCATATCGGCCTGTTCACCCTGTTTGCCAAACAAAAATATCCCGATGCCCATATCACTGTTTTTGAACCGGATCACCTGTCGCTTCAGCTGCTCAAAAAAAATATTGCCGTCAATAAATTGCGCAATGTCAGCCTGGTCGAAGCCGGGCTGTATAAACAGGACGGAGAATTATCCTTCTGCTGCGACGCATCCGACGGCAGTTCTATTTACGCCGGAAAAAACAATGAATCCATCCGGACGGTCAAACTCAGTGAGTATATCACCCAGGATGTCGATTTTTTGAAACTAAACATCGAAGGCGCCGAATGGGATGTCATTTCTGAAGTTTCGGAGAAACTGCACCTGATCAAAGAGATGGTCGTTGAATATCATGGATTTCCTGAAACCGGCCAAAACCTGCACCGGATTTTAAACCTTCTCGATCGCGCCGGTTTCAGATATATGATCCATGATTTCGATGGTCTAACCAATCCGGTCACCAAACCGCCTTTCCGACTGGATACGCATTCCCGCTTTTTTCTTTTGATCTATGCCAAAAAACTGTTTCTACCATCTCAAATGGTAGACACCTCACCAACCATCGAAACCCGTGAGGAGGCATTAGAACCGGTGAGCAGAAAGTTTGGTTTTGACCGCGGCACACCCATTGATCGGTACTACATCGAAAGGTTTTTGGCGCAGCACAAACTTGATATCCAGGGGCATGTATTGGAAATCGGCGACAATCATTACACCCGCAAATTCGGTACCCGGGTGACGGACAGCCAGATTTTAAACGTTGTTGCGGCGCCGGGAGTGACCCTCGTGGGTGATTTGGCGACCGGTGAGAATATTGCTGAAAATGCATTTGACTGTATCATTTTGACCCAGTCAATTCAGATGATATACGATGTCAAACGCGCCTTAAAGAATGCGATTAAGGCTTTAAAGATCGGCGGAACCCTGCTGATCACGGCCTCGGGCATCAGTCAGATATCACGCTATGATATGGACCGCTGGGGTGAATATTGGCGGTTTACCGATAAATCTCTCAAATCCTTGCTGGTTGAATTCCTACCGGAGGAAAATATTCAGGTTGAATCATTTGGCAACGTCGCTTCCGCCAAGGCGTTTTTGGATGGTCTCGCTGTTCATGAATTATCGGAAAATGCCCTGAATCATACGGATAAGGATTACCAGGTCGTTTTAGCCGCACGCGTATTTAAGTCCCCTGCCAAGCCTGCCGAGCGGAGTTCCATTTCTCCGATTTCAAAACAGCCCGCATCTTTTGAAACGCCCCTGATACTTTTATATCACCGGGTCGCACATGATCCCATAGATGCACAGCTGCTGGCGGTATCACCTGAAAATTTTGGCGCGCATCTGAAAATCCTGGCGCAAAACTACCGGGTGATACCCTTGTCCATGCTGATGGAAGAGTTGCGTCAGGATGTTTTTACACCGGATACCATCGCACTCACCTTTGATGACGGCTATCTGGACAATCTGACAAATGCACTGCCCTTGCTGGAAAAATATGGGATAGCGGCCACCATCTTTGTTGCTTCCGGGATGGTCGACTCCCAACACGAATTCTGGTGGGATGCAATGGAGCGCATATTCTTTGATACCCATCTTTTACCGGAAGCACTGGATCTTCAGGGACCCCAGGGAAGACATACATGGGATTTAACGACACCCCTGGATCGTTTGAAAGCCCATGATGAGCTGGGTGGAATATTACGCGCGAAATCGGTGGGTGACATTACCGGGTTTATGAACGATCTGCATGCCTGGGCGGCGCAATCCCTAAATGGTCGATCGTCTCATCTGGTCGTAAACCATGATCAACTCGTGCGATTGGCAGCTTCTGCTTTGATTGAAATAGGTTCGCATACCGTCAGTCACCCGCGGTTGAGCGCGTTGCCGCCCGAGGAACAGTATCAGGAAATAACGCATTCAAAACGTCAGCTTGAAAAGAGGTTGCAACAAAAGATTCGGTTTTTTTCCTACCCCTATGGTTCGGTGGACTCATTTACGCCGGAGACCATCCGTCTTGTTAAAGAAGCCGGCTATGCGGCGGGTATTGCAAACATCCAGGGAAATGTCGCCAACCCCGTTGATTTGTACCGTCTGCCGCGCAGACTGGTTAGAAACTGGTCCGGACAGATATTTTATGAGTGGCTTAAAAACGCAAACAAGGATGAACTGGAAGCCCAAACCGTCTCTACCCGGCCAAGGAGTCTGATTGAGTACCAGATGTATACCCAACAGTAATCAACCCGATCTTCAAAAAGCCGGCTGCCCAAAGTGAACCGTTCCTATTATTAAGATTATTAAGATTATGGATCTATCGATTATAAAACCCGAACGGCGTTTATCAATCGTACATATCAGCACCCTGGAAAAGGATGGCGGTGCAGCGCGAGTTGCATGGCGCCTGTATAATGCCCAGCGTAAAGCCGGTCATCAATCTTATATGATTGCGGGTGCCAAAAAAACCACCGATCAAAATATCCACCCGTTGCCGCTTGAAATCGGTCCAAACGTTCACACCCAATGCAAAAATGAAGGTCTGCTTTATTACGAGATTCAATCCAGTCACCGTCTGGTGGATCATCCTTTAATCAAAAACTGCGATATCCTGCATTTGCACAATCTGCACGGATATTATTTCAATCCCTTCAGCCTGGCCCTGCTCGCCCGTCTGAAGCCTGTAATTTGGACCCTGCATGATATGCAATCTCTTACGGGCCATTGTGCGCATTCATTTGATTGTGAGAAGTGGCAGGCTGGATGCGGGGCTTGCCCGTATTTGGCAGTCTATCCGACGATTCCCATTGATTCAACCGCCATGCTCTGGGCGCATAAAAAATTGATATATGACCATACCCCGTTTCAGCTGGCAATCCCTTCCAATTGGCTAAAAAATAAAGTGGCCCGGAGTATTTTAAAAGATCATGCCGCCCAGCTGATATACAACGGTGTAGATTCCGGTATTTTCAAACCTTATAACAAGCTGCAAATGCGCAGGCAATTTAACCTGCCTGAAAATGCCGTTATTATTGGTGGCGTGGCCAATGGCGGCGCACTGCGAAACGGCTGGAAGGGCGGTATTTATACCTTGGAAGCTATCCAGGCCCTGTGCCAAAAAATACCCGACTGTTTTTTTCTCAGCATCGGTGCCGGCGGCAATTCCGAGCATCCGCATATTCTCAATATTCCCGAGGTAAAAGACGAAAGTGATCTGGCCCGGTTGTATTCGACACTGGATATTTATCTGATGACTTCAATTGCTGAAAATTGCCCCCTGGTTATACTGGAAGCGCTTTCATGCGGTATTCCTGTGGTTGCCTTTGCCACCGGCGGCGTGCCCGAGCTGGTTCGAAATCAACAGGATGGATTGGTGGTACAATATAGAGATATAGCCACATTAATCAGAGCACTTATACATCTGGCCAGAAGTCCGAATCTCATGCAGGAATTCAGCATCAATGCCCGAAACCGCATACTGTCTCATTTTGATCACCCTCTCATTGCCCGCAAATATGAAATTTTGTATCACCAGTACCTCAATAAATTTGCAGTAAAAAATTGTACAACCAAACCCCTATCATGGCCCCACATTCCGGAAATTATAAAAACGGATCCTTTTGTCCGTTCCCTTAAATCGGTTGAAAATATTTCAAATACCCGCACCGAAACATGCGCAGAGCCCGTCTCTTGTGTTTATCCTAACATCCGATCTTTTGTTGCTCCGCCGAAATAAACGGATACAAGCGAGATAATATGGCCTCCGTGACCGCTACATTAAACCTTGCCAGGCAGCAATTAGGTTCCGGCCTTTTTGATCACGCTGAGGATCTTTGTCGCCGGGTTCTTGAGATGGATCCGGATCATCCGGATGCATTCCATCTTTTGGGATTGATATCGCAGCGAACGGGAAAAGCCGATATTGCGGCGGATCTCATAAACACAGCCATTGCGCTTAATCCTCACGCAGCGGAATATTACTACAACCTGGGGGTCATTTTTACGGCTGCCGCAAAACAGGATGCTGCCCTGAAGGCCTATCAAGCGGCTGTCATCCTCAAACCGGATTATGCCGAGGCCTTAAATAACGCGGGACTTATTTTATATGAGCGCGATATGCTGGCTGAAGCCGAGGCCCTATTTCAACAAGCGATTGGAGTCAAACCGGATTTTACCCATGCCTATTATAATCTCGGAAAGGCGCTACAGGCTCTGGGTAAACCCAAGGCCGCCATCAGAGCCTATGATCAGGTGCTGACCTTGCTTCCGGATTCGGCTGAAACCCGCTTCAATCGCTCTTTGGCACTGCTTTTGATGGGCAAGTTCAAAGAAGGCTGGACCCAGTATGAGTGGCGCTACAGATGTATTGATAATCCATCAAAATCATCGGCAAAAGCGGACTGGCAATTTTGGCAGGGATCCCTGTTTGACGGCAAAAGGCTTCTGGTAATCGATGAACAGGGGATCGGAGACACGTTGCAATTCATGCGCTACCTGCCGATGGTAAAAGCACGGGGGGGAACGGTCGGTTTTGAAACTGTAAAACCACTGATCAATCTATTGCGTGATTTCAGAGGCATCGACGAACTGTGGGATCGCTCCTCCGTTAAAAAATTCGGTCCGTCATTTGACTTATATGCACCCTTGATGAGTTTGCCCGCAATCTTTAATACCGAATTGGAAACCATCCCTGCGGAGGTACCCTATATTTTTCCGGATGCAGCCAAGGTGCGCCTCTGGGAAAGGCGGCTGCAAAAAGGTCGGATCAACGTCGGCATCGTCTGGGGCGGAAAAAGCAGCGATGCATACCGCCAGAACAAACGATCCGGTTTGGAACATATCTCCCTTGAGTGGGCCGGTCAGCCCGCAAACAGATTTGCCAGTAATCGATTGACGCGCCTAGAATATTTTGCACCCTTGACAAAGATTCCCGGCATTCAGCTATACGGATTACAAAAGGGTACGGCTGCGGCCCAGATCAAAGAACCATCCCAGCGGATGGATGCAATCAACCTGGGTGAAGAATTTAACGATTTTTCTGATACCGCCGCAGTGATAGCCAACATGGATCTGGTTATTTCAGTGGACACTGCCGTGGCGCATTTAGCGGGAGCCATGGCTAAACCGGTTTGGATTTTGATTCCGTTTGTTGCAGACTGGCGCTGGCTGCTTGACCGTGACGATAGCCCCTGGTATCCGACCGCACGGCTTTTCAGACAACAAACACCCCAGCGCTGGGATGATGTTTTTAAACGGGTTGCCGACGAATTACAGGCTTGGGTGGGTCAACAGATGATAAAATGATGCAGCCGTGTTTTTCCAGGTAAAGCTCGCCAGATCTTTGCCCGCCTGTTCTCCCTTCAACGCCAGGTCTTTACGATTTTGATAGGCTGCTTCAAGGTGTGCAATGGTCTCGTCGACGTCGGGGTCATCCCAAATGGCATGCAGCCGGCCGTCGGAGGTAATGTTCATCGGTCGCATATTTCTTATCAGCATGGCGTTGGCAGGGTTTAAAATATCTTTGTGGCCACTGGAATAGGAAGCGATGACGGGTTTTGCGCAAGCCATATACTCCATCAGCACCAGGTTGGTGCCGCCTTCGCATCGATTGGGAAATAATCCGATGTCCGTGTTTTTATAAAGCCTGGCCATTTGTGCATTCGATCTGGGCAACAGGGTGATGACCCGTTGCAAATCAATGCCGTTTTCAAAAAGAACCCGGTTGATGGCCTGCAGGCCATCACCATCGGCCAGTGTACATTTGATATGGGGAGAGCTCTCCATCGTTTTTAGGCTGAAGGGCCAGGGATTAAACCAGGCGTTCACCAGCATCACATCCGGATGCCGATCCTGTAGGATTTTGTACGCCTTGATGACGATGTCCTGTCCCTTGCGCAATTCGAATTTTCCGCCGGAAAATATGACGAAGCGGTCCTTAAAAAGACTTTTTTCCGAATGCCACGGGTTGAACAGTTGGGGGTCAACACCCTGAACGACGGTGGTTACATTTTCAAGGCCGTGGTCTTTTAACACCGATTCACACCAGGTCGAACCGGCTACGATCAGGTCAAAATAGTTTTTGCCGTCCTCGATATAGCGAGGGTCCAATATATTGTTTTCAAAAAAGGTGTAGCCGGCAGTAAACGGTCCCTTTACATGCATATACCAGGGCTGCAAATTGTGATCGGTGATAGCCTGCAATACGGGCCGATCGACACCCTGCCCATTTTGGGCGGTTACCGCTGAGATATCGTTTGGATCAATACGCTTGCTGTTTAAAAAATGAAAATCCAGTTCGTCAGCGATGGACTGTAAATCGAGTGCCTCGGAAATCAGCCCCACCTCCGTGAAACCAGATAGCTCTCTAACCAGATATTTTCCGCAAATCCCCCAGCCGAAGTTGTTTCCGCAGGGCAGTATTAAGTATAGCATGGTTTTCCTATTTATAACCTTTCAGAGTTTTGAAGTTTGTTTTCAAATTTCGGACCGATTTTTCCAACGATTTCCCCAACCCAGGCAAAGCGACAGTATCTAGTGGAATGTTGGCGCAGTGGCCAAAGCAATTGTCGCGGGTTACGGGTTACACGTAGCGTGTTCAGGTTTTCAACCCGCCACTCGAAACCCGCAACTCGAAACAGCCACTTATCTTGTACTTCATTAGATGATAATTCCAACGTTCCATTTGATAATGCCCTGCGACCATTGGCGAATTATACCCCCCAAATCGACAAACGTAAAATAAAAAGTGTTATTCGATCCCTGGGTGTAAAATTAGTATACCCCCAAAAGATGCCACATGCCGGTTCAACTAAAAAAGCAGGGTGATTTTCTTCAGATTCAGGGCAAGCTGTCTGAGGCAATCGCGTGTTATCAAGCGGCCATTCAGCAAAAACCGGATTATGCTGAAGTCTTTAATAACATGGGTATGGCATTTCAAGGCCAGAACCGTTTGGATGAAGCCCAGGCATGTTATCACAAAGCCCTGGAGATTAACCCGGATTATGCGGCGGCCTGGAACAATCTGGCCAATGTGTTTATGGAAAAAGGTAAATTAATTGAGGCCGAATCGTTTTATCAAAAAGCATTGGAAGCAAAGCCGGATCTTCCTGAAGCATACAATAATCTGGGAAATGTATTAAAGGAGCAGGGCCGGCTGGACGAAGCCATTCGAAATTATCATAATGCCTTGGCGCTAAGACCCAATTACCCGGAGGCCTACAATAACCTCGGCAATGCCTACCAGGAAAAAAAAGCGCTGGCCGATGCAATCCGGGTATATCAACAGGCATTGCGAATCGATCAATCCAACTATAAGACATACAGCAATCTGGGTAGTGCCTACCAAAAAGACGGGCAATTATATCGGGCATTGTCGTGCTATAAAAAGGCGCTTGAGTTGCAACCCGAATTTGCTGAGGCCTACAACAATGCCGGTAATTTACTTCTCGAAATCGGTGAAATCCACCCGGCGCTGGAAAGTTATCAGCGTGCACTTCATTTTTGTCCGGATTACGCGGTGGCCCATAGTAATTTGCTGCTGGCCATGAACTATCAACCGGCCCTGGATCCACACAAATATTACCGCCAAACCCAGATATGGTGGCAGCAGCATGGTAAGGTAACTGCAACGCCATTGAAACCGAGCCCGTGCAGCGATTTGGACCGGCCGCTTAAAATCGGCTATGTTTCCCCTGATTTTTACCAGCACTCGGTAAGTTTTTTCTATTTGCCTTTGCTCAAGGCCCATAATCACCGAAGAGTTGAGGTGTTTTGCTATTCGGATGTAATAGCACCGGATCATGTAACTGCAGAAATACAGGGATTGTGCGACCACTGGCGCCCGATCACCGGGTGGCCTGATAATACAGTTGCCCGGCGTGTACGGGAAGACGCCATCGATATTTTAGTAGATCTTGCCGGGCATACTTCACGAAACCGTCTGCGCGTATTTGCGCATAAACCGGCGCCGGTCCAGCTAACCTGGCTGGGATATCCGAATACCACCGGTATGCCGGTCATGGACTACCGCCTTACGGATGACATTGCCGATCCTCCGGGCCAGGGGGACGATTATCATAGCGAAACCCTTATCCGCTTGCCGCATGGGTTTTTGTGCTATGAACCGCCGAAAGCCGCCCCGGATGTAAACCGGTTGCCGGCCCGCATAACAGGCGGCATTACCTTCGGATCCTTTAACAACCTGCCCAAAATCCATGGCAAGGTCATTGCGTTGTGGGCCCAAATCATGCAGCGGGTGCCCGGATCCCG
Organism: uncultured Desulfobacterales bacterium; assembly: GCA_947259865.1. Next base: position 10,845 of record CAMYNZ010000088.1, read on the forward strand.
TCTGATACTTAAATGCAAGCAGCTGGCCGATGAATCGACCCGGCAGCGATATTATGATTTATTTTCACACAGGGGAATCGGTTGCGACCGCGTCATCCTGCTGCCGTGGGCGGCCTCCACCACCGGTCATCTAGCTGTTTATCATCAGGTGGATATTGGCCTGGATCCGTTTCCTTACAACGGAACGACCACCAGTTGCGAGGCGCTCTGGATGGGGATTCCGGTGATTACGCTGCAGGGCAATCGGCATTCGGGCAGGGTAGGGGCCAGCCTTTTGACGCGTCTCGGTTTAACGGAGTTGATAGCGGAAAGCGAAGCGCAGTATGTTCGAATAGCTACGGATTTAGCTGCTGATGGTGATC
>CAMYNZ010000089.1 GCA_947259865.1 uncultured Desulfobacterales bacterium
CATCCAGGGTTTCGGTTTTAAGATTGAGGTGACCGGCAGCGCTCAGGGTCGATTGAGGGGTGTCAAGCACAAACGCCTGTTTTGCCAGACCATCATTGATTTGCATGCGGCCGACAAAGCAATTGATTTCGGTGTAGCGTTGTTTTTGGCTGAACACATTGATGCGCTTGATCAATTCGGTGGTGAAATTTCCAAAAAATATATCAAAATATCTGTTAGCGATTTGACCGCCGCGATGTGCATAGGTGATCCTCCCGTTAAGTCCTGCCATCAAGGCGGCTATTGAATCCCCCCGCCCACTGATTTTTATTTTAGCGTCTATTGTGCCTTCCAGGGTTCGGCTTACGTCAAACTCCTTGGATTTGGATCTCAGGCGGATCTGATCGATATCAATTTCCGTATCCAGGGCCAGAGCTTCACCTTCCGCACGCAGATCGATATAGCCCTGCAGGGAGCCATCACCTGCTGTAAATTTAAATGGCCTGGCCGTCAGGTGCTCGTCATCAAGTATGATGGCAGCGGTTAAGTTGCGCACAATCAATCGCGGAAACACGATTTCTTCGGCCTGGATCTTAAGGTCGAGATCCGCAAGTTTAAGCGTATCCAGTGATAGCGGGGTATTCGGGAAAACTTTTTGACTTTTTTTATCGGCCCTGGTTACCGGTTTAGCGGGCCTATCTTTTGAGTCGCTAACCGAGTAAATCCATCCCAGATCCAGTTTGCGGGATGTCAATTCGGCTTTAACTCGCGGTCGGTCTCCGGTTACGTTTATATCCGACCAACCGGCCAGGCTAGAGTCTCCGATCGCTATTCGTATCTGGTCTAAATTGTAAATTTGAGGCACCGGGTCGTTGAGCCTGCCGCTGAAAGTAAAAGGGCCCTTATAGGGCACCGGTTTTTTGATAAATCTCTCAAAATTGGCGGCATCACTGCCGGAGATCGCAAAACTCAATGTAATTCCGCGCCAGGTCAACAGATCTTCGGCCGATCCGATAAGTTTTATCTCAAAGAGCTCCTGGGTTCCGGCATGGTAATCCAATGTTTCAACCGTCAGTTTATCGGCTGAGGCAGCACCTTTGAGAATCAACTTGCTTGGACCGAGTTCAGCTAAACCCTTTACGCCGATCAGCTCGGCAATACCGGGGGTGGACCGAGTTTCAGCGGTGACATGGTATTGTCCGTTCTGTAGGTTAAGGTTGAAGTTAAAATTGTTAATCAATAGATTCGGTACAAGCAAACTTGCAGTGTGCATGCTGAACTCGACATCCGCCAGTTTTAACATATCTACAGGCAGCGGCCTTTTTGCAGAAGCCTTGTATTGGGTGTCAGGGGCAAGCCCGTTTTTTTTGGCCTCAGGTTCCCTGTCATAGGTCATTTTCAGCAGGGGTCGCAGATCCAGTTTTTGTGACGAAAGGGATGCACTCAACTGTGGCCGTTGACCGGTTAAGTTTAGATCCGCATGGCCGCTGACATCGTTTTGCCCGGCGATGACTTCTAAATTGCGCAGCCTGTAAGAATTAATTTCCGGAACGCCGAGATTGCCGGCGAGGGCGAAGCTGCCACTAAAAGGCAGCGGGTGTCCCAGCAGCGGTGCGAGATTGGCGATCTCTTTTCCCCGAACTGCGAAGCGGCCCTGGATGCCGCTCAATGCCATCAGGTCTTCGACCGTAGCGGTGATTTTTATTTCGGCAATTTCTTCGTTGCCGGCCAGCATCTTTAATTCGGCCACCGACAGCCTGCCGCCCATTTCTCTGGCCCGGGCCGTTATTTTATAAGGCCCCAGATCAGTTAATCCCTTTACCCCGGTAAGTTGGGAGATATCCGGCAGCGACGGTCCCCGGGCGGTTACCATTAAATTCCCATCCTGCAGCAACATGCCTATGGCCATGCGGTTGACCCGCAAATTCGGTAAAAGCAACTGTTTTGCCATAAACTTTATATCCGTATCGACTGCTTTCAGCCCATCGAGTGGAACCGGCTGGCCGGGCGGGGGCATTTCCGGCTGCCGTGCGGTCCCGGCAGGTTTTAGCGCCGCAGTGGCGCTTTGGTCTGCGTTTGATAGTATGGGTTTCAGATTAATTTGAGTGGAGACCAGCGATGCGGTGATCTGCGGCCGTTGACCGCCGAAGTTTAAATCGACGGACCCTCGTAAATCGCTGTCGCTTACGCGGACGTCGAGGCTTTTGAAACGATACGTTTTTTCAGCCGAATCAGCAATTTGTCCCGACGCTTTAAACGCCCCTTTGATCGGTATGGGCCGGTTAATCAGCCTTTCCAGGCTCGCAATATTTTTGCCCTGGATCAAAAAGTTAAGCCCGATTCCCCGCTGAGCCATCAGATCTTTAACGCTGCCCTGCAGGTTGATTTTGGCCAGATTTTCATTTCCGACCTGGAAATCGATCTTTTCAACAGACAGTTGCTCAAAAGGTCCGGCGGCATTTATAACCAGTGTAAAAGGTCCCAAATCCGCGAGTGATTTAGCGCCGTTGATTCCAAGATTGGCGGGAAGCGATACGGGCCGGAGGTCCAGTTTTTGAGATGAGAGATCGACTGTCAACGCTGAACGGTGGCCGGAGAGATCAAAAACCACCGAACCGGTTATTTTGTTGTCACCCAGATCGGCATCCAGGCTGCTAAAGCGGTAGACAGCAGCTGCCGGGTCGTTGAGACGCCCGGATAGGGCAAAGGCGCCTCTCAGCGGCAGAGGTTGATCGAACAGGGTTTCAAGGTTTGCAATATCTTTGCCTCGAAATGAAATATTCAAATCGATGCCCCGTAACTCGAACACATCTTTAATGGATCCGTTGAGCGCCGCCTGGAGCCGGTTTTCAGAACCGGCATAAAGATCAATCTCATCGAAGGTCAATTGATCAACCGAGCCGGTTGCTCTGGCAGCCAATCGATACGGACCGATATCCGGCACACCGGACACACCGGTAAAGTCAATAATGTTGAGGGTCGAGGATCCCACTGCGGTTATGCTGCAATCCAGGCCGCTGGTATTGACCGGGTCCCGGATTAGGCCATCGATCTTGAGGGTGGTATCTTTTGTTTTGGCGTTTAGTTGTATCGCCAGGGGCTCACCGGTTTTGATTGATCTGAACAAACGACCCAGTGTTCCCTGGATTTCAAAGGGTTTTTTGTTAAATTCACCTCGAAAGTCAACTGTCAGTGGGTTTTTTTTTCCGGGTGCAACAGCGAAGAAACGATCGATCTTGAGGGTGTAACTGTTATTTGAGCTGCCGTCTTTATATGTCAACCGCCCATTTTTGATTTTTACTTCGTTAAACGTCAAGCCCGGCGTTTTAGCGTCCTGGGTTTTTGATTTTTCCGGGGTTTGGAATTTAAGGTTGGTGTCGCCCGATTCATTGGTTTCTAAAAGGATGTCGGGCTCAATCAAAATAAATCGTTTTATTTCGAGATTTCCCCGTATCAATGGCAAAATTGCCACCTGTATTTCAAAACGTTTGAGCCTGGCCATATCTGCCTGGGATCCCCAGTCTGCATTCTGGAAGCTTACGTTCTCAATTGAAAGTCCGGGGGCAAAGCCCGGTTCGAATTTGATATCTCCGCCGAGGGTCAATTCACGCCCGGTCGCTTCTCTGGCGGCTTGAATGATCCGGGGTTTGAACTTGTTGAAGTCGTAAGTTGCGAGGATCACATAGACCGTTACGATCATAGCGAGGATTAACAGGGCAGATAAAATAAGTATTTTGGAACCCGCTGAGAAAGTTTTCCACCCAGTTAATAAACAGCGGGTCGTTGGCCGGTACCGCAATTCCGAGCGGTTCGTAGGTAAAGGGATCGATCAGGGTCAGCAGCCCCTGGTCAGGGTAGCGAAGGATAGATACGACACAAATCGGAAAATCGGCAATCATGGCGTCAATTTTGCCGCCGATCACCATTGCCACCGCTTCGTCATAATTTCGGGTGGCAACCAGCTTGACTTTTGGCAGCCTTTTTTCAACAAACTGCTGGCTGGTGGATCCTTTTAAGGCGGCCACCGTAATTCCGCGGCGATCGATTTTTGACGGATCTTTGGCTGACGCCAGCCGTTTAATTTTGGTCAGAACAGCTTTTCCGGATACCAGGTAGGGACCCACGAAGGCCACTTTCAGGTTTCGCTCGGGGGTAATGGTTAAACCGGACAACACCATATCGACATTGCCGGCTTCCAATGCCGGAATTAACTCGGAAAATGGCATGGCCTCGAGTTTCAGTCTGACCCCCATCGCGGTGGCCATGTAACCGGCCAGATCGGCTTCAAAACCGATTATTTTTCCCGCTTTGGTAGTCAGGTTGAATGGCGGCATGCTGCCGGCGGTACCGACAACCAATTCGCCCCGCTGCAGGATGCGATCGAGTACGGGAGAGGCCGAAAACAGGAAAAATGGGCCTCTCTTGTGGGCGCAAGACGATAGTAACGCCAGGGTCAATAACAATACGATGGCTGCGCTTACCCGTTTCATGATAATTTCCTCTGTGGCCGGGTATTGATAAAATTGGGCATTCCGTAAAATCTAAGTTTTCAGCCGTAAATGGAGTTGGCACAAGATATTGATTGATAATAGATTGTCAAGGCAATCACTGCGGCAGTTAGAATTCAGGGTAAGTCAAAGGTGACATGGGTTTACGAGATTCGAGCGGGACGAATTTGTTGAACGAGACTCGGGTTTTTGTATCTGAAAAAATTGGGTCATGTCCGAAATAGTTGTAGGCAATTAAAGCAGAATAAACAGCTATATTCAATTGAGCGGCTTTGATCATAGAGGGTACAAGGGGTCAAGGATTCAAGGGGTCGAGTGAAATGCTAAAGAATTACAAAGATTTGAAAGTATTGAAAAAGGTGTATTGGGTAGGCAAAAAAAGACATCGTAGAATGCAAAGGATTGCTTAAGACCCCGAGAAAGTTGCTGAAAAACAAACACTTGAATCCTTGCGCCCTGGAATCCTTGGACCCTCTTCTCCAATTAAATTGGAGAAGAACCAAAAAATTTTAATCCTCTTCTTCAATTTTCTTATTATCGGGCAGAAGGGGTTGAAGTATTTTGAATGGCAGCCTTAGTGTTTTCTTCATAATACCTATTAAATCGGCACCAATTGCCGAAGGAGAAAGCGGAACCACTTTTGGGTCCTTGACATCGCCCTTAACTCCGAAAGGTATCGAAATAAAATCGCCGATAATGTCTCCAACCAGGGGAACTTTATCGATCAGGCGATCCACAGTTTTCAGGGGCGCCACCAGCAACTTGAGATTTAAGGCGTTATTGTTCAGATCAAGGGTTCCTTTACCGGTTAGGGTCAGGGTGTTGCCGTCAATTGATATCTCTCTGAACCTGAGCTGGCCTTTTTTGATTTTTGTCTTTATTTTTATTTTTTTATAACCAAAGCCTTCATTTTCCAGATCCCTTAATGAGCCGCCGAAGATTTCGGTGACATTGATAAAAGCCAAAATTCGGGCCAAAATCAGACTGCGATAGATACGACCGTCTCGGGCGTCAACCCTCAGCTTGCCGCGCAGGGATTGGATAAGTCCTTCCGCTTTTCCCTGTCCGGCGATATTCCCGCTGAGTTTGAATTTTCCGTCGATTTGATGGCTCCTGTTAAACAGACAAGTCAGGGCAGGATCTAAACTCTGGTAATGGGAGCCCGGTTTAAAATCCAGCTGTATATCCTGAGAAGATATTTTCAGAACCCCGGGGGTTGATATGCTGCAGAGATTGGCTTTGCTGACGTTTATATTGATTTCTGCAGGGTCAATGGAAATATCGGCCTGAAGGCTGTTCCAGGTGAAGTCGTGGAATCTGAAGCTCTCGGATTTAAGCCGCAAAGTTCCTCTAATCGGCAGACCGAATAATTTATTGTTATCTTTTTCTTTTTTAGGTGGGTCCTTTTTATCAAAGATTTTCTTGATTTTAACCCAATCCATGCCGCTTGAGGAGAGATCCAGATCGAATAAAAATCCATCTTCGGAAAAGTTGATATCACCGCCAAGGACCATGTGGGTATCCACCCAGGTGACAACCGCTGAAGCTACCTTGATGTCATTGCCTGCAGCTTCCAGCGACAGGCTGTCGATTTGAAGGGGCGCATCCGGTTTCAGTTGCAAAACAATACCCTGCCCATCGAGTTTTCCGTGGGATGTGGATTGAATGGGGTGGTCAATCACAATTTGCGTGTGAAAATCGCCGCTTATCCACCCGCCGGCAACCGGCGTTTTTGCCAACAAATTATCAATGCTGGTTTTATTGAGGTGCCCGATAAAATCCAGTTCGCACTTCCGGTTTTTGAAATCAAGCTGGATCGAAGCATGCGAGGCCTCATCCTGAATCAGCAGTTTGCTGATTATCAACTCTTCCGGATTTTGGGTGGCATCTATTGAAACCCGGGTGCCATTCTTTGCGACCAAATCCCCCGTAAAGGATGTTCTGGTTCCCTTTCTCCAGAGCAGGCGCGCTTGCGAAATCATGAGCGGGGGCCTGGGGTAAAGTTCCGTGGGCAGCCGGATAAGATCAGAGAGCCACTGAATAACCGCCGGTCCCATATCCCCTTCAAAGGTTAGGTCGGCATCCTTGAGTCCTTTGAGATAATCCTGCAGATCACCGCTCATTTTAAATGAACTTTCCAGCATGGATATCCGGGCGCCGCTGAAGGAAAATTTCTGTCCGCCTGCATTTTGAATTTCTGTAAATTTTGCGGCCGTCACTTCAACCGGCCCTGGCAATAACCCTGTGTTCAGGGTAAGATTTTTTATTTCACCGGTTGCGGCGAGCTCCCAGTTTTGGGGCACCAATAACGGACCTTCCAGACGCAGACTCGAAATTGACAGAATACCGTCCACCGTCCTAATGTCGTCAGGATCAAAAGGAAGGCTTTCAACCGAGACCAGCCAGGGAAAAATCTCCTCCAGCAAGATTTCGCTATTGCCAGACGTAACTGTCAATGCCGGCTCATTTTCCCAGTTCAGGCCGGCAGACAGCTGCGAAAAAGAGGTTTGACCCAACATACCCCATAAGTTTTCTACATCAACCTGCTTGCCTTTATACGAGAAACGACCGCCCTTAACGACCAGGGGATATGGAATTGGCCCGTAATTGCCTGCCAGCTTAAATTCAGGGACATCCACCCGAACCTTGATCGCGTCCGTACTCTCTCCCAGCCATAATCTACCGGTAGCATTGCCCCTGAGATTTTTGATCCGTTCGAGCTCTTTTTGAAAAGATTGATTTTTAACCAGCCGTTTTAGTACCGCTGGAATTTGGGCCGCATCCGCTGTTACCCCGATATCAAGATGCAGGGGAGCCGGTTTTCTTTGCAAGCCCACTCTCAAGGTTCCATCCCGGCCCCGACTATTACCATAGCGGGCAACCAGGTTTTCTCCCACCAGGATACCCTCAGCGATTACGGCATCCCCGTTGACCCCTTCCAGATCCAAACCGGCTTTGGGGATGAAAATTTTTCCGTCAACCATATTGCCCTGGATGAAAATATTTTTCTTGTCTTTGAAATCAGGCAGCGATTTGCCCTGGGTTTTAAAGGTGATACGCGGCACTCGACCGCCTTTTACTCTTTTAAAAATCTTCTGTACGGTGGGGACACTGCCTGCCAGCAGCAGCGCAGCATTTCGCACGGATTCCACATCCACCTGGCGACCTTCCAGGTGGAGACTGGCCCGGGGCTCATTTTGAGCTATGATCAGGCTCCCGGTCACATTCAGTTTGGGATCATCCAGATTCATTTCCTTGAGAGAAACGGCAACCTGATTCTTATCGATCTGAATGACGCCATTGATATTCGCTGATTTAATGACAAGTTTTTCTTTTCCCTGACTGAGATGCAGGTAGGGTATCTCTGCCTGTATCTCGGTTTCTAACTGATGGGGTCCATCTGTTGTTAAATGAAGGCTTAAATCAGTTTGCGCTTCCACCACCCGCCAATAGGTCCCGGGAAGCAAATAATCAGCCAGCAACTGCGGCTGGAAATGGGTCAGGTTAACCTGAACACTGCTTTTAAAGTTGGATAGGTCTGAGCGGCAATAAATGGATACGCGATCACCGATACTGGATTTGCCGCTGACATTTAACGTGAGCTTTTGGGGCAGCATTTCGATGGTTGCCTGCAGATCTTTAAACCAAAAAGCGGATGTATTGCCTTCAAACAGTTTCAGTCGGCCTGACTTCACCAAAACAACGAGGCCCGGTTGCGGCATCCTGACCGAGCCCATTGCGGATACGATTGTTTGTTGAATGTCCTTGATGACGGCAAGCGGCGATCTCCTGTTGCGGGTGTCGGTTATTTCCGGAAGCTTTATGTGGATATTGGGGGCTTCAACTTTAAGTTTAGAGATCCGAACGTCGCCTTTTAGCAGCGGTAATAGTGCGGGATATACGGACAAATATTCTATAGTTCCCGTGGCTTTGCCGGATATAGTAAATTTGGACCCATGAAATACAGCGTGAGGACGAAAAAAAAAGGACAAACCAATCCGTTGAAATTCCACGTCGCCCTTTATGGTCCGGGAAATTTCAGCCTGAATTTTTTCAAGAATTTCTTTCCGATTAACAATGAGGGTGGATAGCAGGGCCAGAGTGATCAGGAGTATCAGAAAGGTTGACAATCCGGTTACTGACCAGAAAAAAATTTTTTTCTTTTTAGGCACGGGTAGTCTTTAGATCCAATAAAGGAAATTTTTAGGTTCTTTAATCAGCAGGCTCAAGGCACCGTTTTAACCAGTTGGTGTAATTGCATCGTCTATTGCAGTTTCTTGACCCAGGATACATCCCGAAACCAGCGATCTCTCATTTTTTCCAGTACGCCACTATCCTCGAGCTTGTTAAGAAAGTTCGTTACCCAATTTACCAGTAACGGATCGTCGGCCGGCAGTGCCACACCGAGGGGTTCGTATGTGAAGGGTGCAATGATGGAAAACAGATTGTGCTGGGGATAGCGTGCAACCGAGACCACACAGATCGGATGATCGGCTAGCATGGCATCCACCTTGCGCTGAATCACCATATCCACGGCTGTATCGTAGTCTTTGGTAGTTACGAGCGTTGCCTTTTTCATAATTACCCTGACAAACTCCGCACTGGTGGATCCCTCGAGGGCTGCTATTTTAAATTTTCGGTTGTCCAGGGCATTCGGATCTGTGATGGAAGACAGCGTGGAAACATTAGTCAGCAGGCCCTTGCCCGATACGTAATACGGCCCTGCAAAAGCGACCTTGAGATTTCGTTTGGATGTCATGGTCATGCCGGAGAGAATCATGTCAATCTGCCCGCTTTCAAGCGCCGCTAGTAATTTGGAAAATTGAATGGCTTTGAGATTAAGTTTAACACCCATTGAATCGGCCATGTAGCGGGCCAGATCGGCTTCAAAACCGATGATTTTACCTTTTTGGGTGGTCATGTTTAAGGGGGGCATGCCGGCGGCCGTTCCCACGGTCAACTCTCCTTTTTGCAATATCCGATCGATCACGGGGGCGGTGGCAGCAGGAATCCTGGTGCCTGTCCCCGTGCTGCAGGCGTATAGCAAAATCAGTGACAGCGCTGCTATTATAATTGCACGGATCGTTTTCATTTTTTTCTCCTCGCTGCGAAAATGCACCTGAAAAGTGCGCATATGGGTTTTGCTTAAAGTGAATAAGGGGTGAGGTGGTTACCGATTTACATACAGAGCTGAGAAAGAATGTAAGGAGTATCTGGCGACACTACTGCCTGACAGCTTCAAGTCTCACCAATTTACCGACGTAAAAATAAAGTACATAAAAATAACCGGCATCGGGACCGTATATCCACTTTTCAACTTCTCCGTATTGATCGACATAACTTTTTTCTTTTGAAAACGGGTCGCCGCAGTTATACTGAACTTGCGCACTGTGAACCCCATCTTCCACAAACAAATTGCCACACCGCCATGAAGTGTCCTGCGCTACGGCTACCGTAACAAATCCAAAAAAAAAGACGGCAGCCATCCAGCTGAAAAATATTCTTCTCATTGATACCCCTTCGTTTGTTAATCTTTGATAGATTATGCGGAAACACATTTGGCAAAAACGTAATACCCTGGCTTTTGCTTGTCAAATGCAAATGGGTGCCCAAAAATATTACCCGCGCATGTGTTCGATGTGTCTAATCATTAATAATAAGATGATCATAATTAATCTGCAGGGACCGGGGGTATGCAATCCGGCTTTATAATATCATCCGGGTACTGGCCTTTGAAATTTGTAACTAATTTTGTACCCCAATGGAGCGAAATTCGAGAGTTTCCCGGAGCCTGAAACTACATCATGACATTATTTATTAATTCTTGCCATAAAAACTAATACATTATACAGCTTTTAGGCAGAGGCCCTTCGAAAAGATGTCGCTAATATATTTGGTTAAGCCCGTGAAAGGAATACATAGATGAAATCGCTATTTTTTACACTATTGATGCTAATTTCTTTTTTGGCTTCGAATGCATTCGGCCAGGAATGTAAAAAAGGGGATTGCGTCAACGGTCGTGGTACCATGCTTTATCAAAGCAACCATAAATATACCGGCGAATTTAAAGACGGCAAAAGGCATGGAGAAGGAACATTACTTTTACCCCTTGGCAGGCGTTTCGTCGGGTACTGGGAGAACGATATGTTTTTCGAGGGAACACTGACCTACCATGACGGTCGCAGATACATCGGCCGCTGGAAGTACGGCCAGCGGGAAGGTCACGGGATAATGGTTTACCCGGATGGCAGAAAATACGTTGGCGGATTTGTCAACGGCCGCCGACATGGCAAGGGAACGATGTCCTATGCCGATGGTCGCGAATATGTCGGTGATTTTGTAAAGGGTAAGCGAACAGGGCAGGGGACCATGACCTTTCCCGACGGGCGCAAATATGTGGGAGAATTCGAAAACGGCCAAAGAACCGGATCCGGTATGCTCACCCATCCCGATGGCCGGAAACAAATCGGCCAATTTAAAGATGGTGAGTTCGTCAGCGAGTAGCGTGATAAAATACCCCGACTCCTAAGATAAACAGGAGCATAGATGTAAACTGTGACGACTTTAGTGATTCATGATTTTAAAAAGGACTACTTCGAACTGAATCTGGCGGCTTACACGCTTAGCTTCGACGACGGGCTGTATTCGCAATATTATTATTACCCGCTGCTCAACCCGGTTGACAGCCCAAAGATTTTCTTTATCATCACCTCTTTTATCAAACCCGGTAGGGTCAGAGCGCGGTTTAATGGTGAATACATTAAATCCGTAAAATCGCGAAAATACATGAATGATGCGTTTATCAGAAACGATTTTTCCCATTTTATGAATCTGGAGGAAATTCAGGCGCTGGCGGCCCATGCGGGGGTAAGGATCGGCGCCCACAGCCATTTTCACGATATAATTGTACACGATTCCCCACCCAAAAAGCCCACCAGCCAATGGAAGATTGACAGATTAGGTTACAACCCGGAGAAAATGAATCCCGGGACGAGCATCCGTTCCCGTCTGGCCTTTCAGGGGTTCCAATTAAGATATGGAAAACTGGTGCCGCGCAAACAAACGGATTGGATGGACTACATCAAGTATGACACTGAACAAAGCTTGAAGTGGTTCGAGGAGAATTTAGGGTTTGCCCCTGAAATTTACGGCTTGCCCTTCAATGAATACAGCGACACCATGATTGCGGTGCTCGAAAGTTTCGGCTTCAAAGAATTTTACGGCAAACCAGGCAAGAATAATAAAATTCACGGCCGGCTTGATATCGACAAATTGGTTCCCCACTAGCGGTCAAATCTGCCATGAACGATTGTAGGCGCAGCAGGAGGCCAGAGCTTGCAACATTGGATCAATTATTGGTTCGTAAATTATTGGCACTAATGGCTTTGCCCATACTGAAATCATGCGCTCCGCTGTCTGAAGAAAGGCTCAGCCCGGCCACCTATGCGCATGCGCCCCATGAAAGAAAAGCCTTATTGGCCTCAAATAAGGGCGAGGTCATCCGCCAAAGTTCTATGGTGGATTGCGAGCCATTAATAACGCAAGCGCTGTAAGTTGCGGCCCGGAGGGCATGCAACAAGCAGGTATTACGTAAAGGCGGTGTCGCCGTCGCAGTAATTCAAATCAATGTTATCAGTCCAGGCGGCCAGGGGGCTGGCTGCAGTTTTCGGATGGTAAACATACAACCGTTTTTTTGTGTTAAGTAGATAGGTATGACAAAACAAATTTTGAAAACCGTTTACAAATTCCGAGGGAATATCGATGCGGTCGGCCAGGTGGTGGGCGGCCAATTTTAGACTTAACCTGGAGATGATGTTAAACGCCCGTGCATCTAAAATATGATAGTCAAGGATTTTTAAAACGGTGTTTTTTTTTGTACGCGAGACCGAAAACACCACAAATCCCTGGTGTGCATTATCCCTGTTTGAATACAATTCCAACGCGATATATTGAAAAACATCACGCACACCGGCGAAGTGGTAGTTATAATAGGGCTTTTCGACCGTATCTTTTGAAACCACCCAGGGATATTTTAACATCCAGTTAATCCACTCGATACTCCGATAAAAACCCGGTCCACCCTTGGCAGAAGCCTTTACGCTTTCTAAATCCCAGTTGATTTGTTCGACCTGCTGATAGCGAAATTCCTGAAACCCCCCGGGCTGCTTGTAAGACCAGCAGTAATACAAAAATCGTTTCAGGATTCGATGAAAGACTTTGAACCCGGCCCCCTTTTTTATTTGCAACTGATAAAATACAATCGGTCCCAGTATCTTCAGCCCGGATTTCAGGTACGTTTTTTCAGCTGATCGGGTCATGCCGGTCACACTAAAGTCAACATTTAAGGCCTTTATCTTTTCTATCAGAAGTTTGCCGACCCTTTGCCCTCTGTGGGCTTTGGCCACATAAAATGTTGTGGCCCAAAAAACGCGTGATACGTTGTTGCCATGCTTCAGTAAACCGGGGAGCAGACCGTGGTACCCGATGCAGGCGTTGCCATCGAAAGCCACGAGTAAAACGATATCATCCGGTCGGGAACAGGGATTGTTGGTATGGGCTAATACGCGCTGGGGTGAAATGGGAAGAATATTATCAGCCCCAGAATGGTTGAAAAAAGGGCCGGTGAAATCCTTAAGATCTTTTAACCTGATTTCTTCGATTCGTATGCTGTGCATTCACAAATCTATCCACATACCCAAAGCAATATGGCTTTCCCGGTTTTGGAAAAATTCACCGATCACCGAACGTCCTTTGCGGTATTCAAGGCCAAACCGCCAGGTGCGATCCGGGTCCTTTACCGGTAGAACCAATCCGGCCTGGACGGTAACCTCTGCTTTCCAGTCCGACTCATCATAAGACATAACATCAACGGCAGCAAAATAACCTAATTTTCCGTTCCGGAATCGATCGGGGTCTTCAAACTCAAGACCGCCCTCCACACGCCATTTTTCCTGCAATTGTTCGTTACGAATGTCAAAGGCCCAGCCGGCTTCGCCGTATATTCGCCAGTGCTCAAAGCCTGCAAGGCTTAACCCGAAAGCCCATTCCTGACGGGTGTAGTTAATGCGTTGCCGGCCGGTCCGCTCGGCATATTCATCTCCCACATGGCTGGAATCGTGCTGTATCGCCAGTTTGGCGGCCAATCCCTTACCGTTGCTCCAGGTAAAAAGCGCACCGTAGACACCGTCCCAACCGATATTGTCCAGTGAGTTGTCGCGATCAAATATCCCCAGAAAAGCACCCTCCAAATCTATCTGAAATCCCCGGGACGAATCGCCGGCTGGGTGAAAGCGGAATAGTCCAACCCGAGCGCCCAAACGGATATTATAGCGGGCATCACCCGAATCGAAAATTTCATTATGGCTGACCCTCACCACATTGACCGCTATCATGGGGCGGATCGGGTTGGCAATGTAGTGGGGATAAAGGGGCGTTTTTGGGCTGAATATGCCGCGCCAGCTCTTACCCATCGAAAAGGTATATTTATTATCGCTTTTTGGGCCGGCTTCACTTTGTGCGGCAGAAGCAATGCCGTTATTTGGTGGGGGGATTTTGGGCGCAGAAATTGTTTGTTCCTGGGCCAGTGAAGGCCCGCTGGCATTGGGGCCAGACAGATCTTCGAATTCATCAACAGCGTGTATTGGACTGACCAGCAACAAGAGGATCAACGGGGTCAAAAATTTGTAATTCATCTATCTGCTTTTTTCTCCTTGGGTTCGGGTTGCGTCAGGATATGAGATGCATTATAATGGATTGAAGCGGTGAAGCCAACAGAAAATACTAACAAAAAATGTAAGGATAGTGAAAATTTTACTTGATTCCATGTTGACAACCTGTTAAAGGCTCCGAGATAAACCCTGAAACGCAAATGCCGTGTAGAACTTGCGGCTGGAGTTAGGTCTTGCTGACTGCGCATTGTGATTCAGGCTTATTATCTGGTTAGCCCGGACCGTATACTGATATTGTGCGAGTAAATGTAGCCTCCCACTACTGCGGCCCGGGCTTTTTTTTGCCCGAAATAGTTTCAAAGCTTTATATTAGGCTTAATGGCAAGGCTTCGCGGAACTTACACCTCGTGGCTGGCCTGCGACGAGCTCAATAAGGAATTAGACAGCCTGATGATCTAACCGCCGATAGACGACATCTGAGAGGATACGCCGACAGGGTCGTTTATTTCAAGGTGATGGCCGGACGCTTTTTTTCTCACGGCTGCCAGAAGGATATCGGCCAGTTGTGTGTCGGAACAACCATTGCGCAGTGGCCCTTTGATATCCAGCTGATGATCGGATAAAAGACAGGGCCTTAACCCGCCGCTGGCCGTCAATCTCAGCCGGTTGCAGGCATCGCAGAAATGACAGCTCAATGCGCCGATGAAACCGATTTCGCCTCGCGCCCCCTCAAACTTATAGCGCTCTGCAGGACCGTCGTACCTGTCTTTTTGGATTTCCTCAAGCTTTCCGATCGTACCGATGCGGTCTTTAATTTCCGGGATGAGCAGCGGGGGGTCGAAGTTCATATGGGCTTTTCCGATAGGCATGTATTCGATAAACCTTATGTGGAAGGGATGAGAAAGCGACAGCCTGGCAAAACTTGTCAATTCATCTTGGTTGACACCGCGCAGGGCCACCACATTAATTTTTATCGGATCAAATCCCGATTTTTGGGCCAATTCTATTCCCTGCCAGACCTGTCGGAATTTATCGAGGCCGGTCGTTTTAGCATACTTTTCTCGGTTTAAAGTATCCAGACTGATATTTATGCGTTTTATTTTGGCGGATTTTATTTTATCTATATTTTGTTTCAGAACTATACCGTTGGTTGTCAGGGCCACATCCCTGAGCCCCCTGATCCGCGTAAGCTGGCCCAGAAAATCATACACGCCTTTTCTAACCAGCGGCTCACCTCCGGTTACCCGAACCTTGGTAATACCCAAATCGACGCCGACGTTGACAATACGCAGTATCTCTTCATACCGCAGTATTTCACCGTGGGGCAGCCGGGGGATTAAGTCTTCGGGAACACAGTATATACACTTCAGGTTGCAGCGGTCGGTAATAGATATGCGCAGATAATTCAGCCGGCGGTTGTAGGCATCAATTAATTTTCGATTTGGCAAAGTTCTCTTATCCCTTCAGGATTTAATATTAAATTTTTTACGATACTCGGAGATTTCTATCATGGGGGGACGTTCAAGACCGTCGACATTAAAGATATCCGGCTGAAATTCATTTTTGACGAGATTGTATTGAATCATTTCATTGAAGGTTTCTCTTTTGAGATCGATAAATTCAAGTTTTTTAATACGATTCAGAAAAGTTTTGAGAATCACAAAGGACATTTTACCCAATGCCTTGGTATTCTGATTTCGATGGACCCGTCTTTCGAGATCAACCTGGGCAATAACATCAAGCCCCCACTTTTCGCATATATCCAATATCATACTTGTTTCGATGCCGTATCCGATGGGGAAAGGTATTTTTTCGAATACTTCGCGATATCCGGCATATTCACCGGACAGCGGTTGAATTATCTGGGTTAGTTCAGGAAAAAACAGAGAAAACAAAGGCCGAATGACCAGTTCGGTAACCCTGCCGCCGCCGGTGGGCCGCATCTTGTTTTTACCGATGGCGATCGGTCTGTCATAGAAAGCTTTTGCATATTTGATATTATCATTCAGCAGCAGGGGGCCAACGAGTCCGTAAGCAAACCGGTGGTGAATATTTTTTATATCCGCATCCAGATAAACGATGATATCGCCCTTTGTCACAATAAGCGATTTCCACAGGTTTTCGCCTTTGCCCTTGAATTTCTCAAGATTCGGCAGAATAGCATCCGCATCATAAACATCGGCCCCAAAGGCTTTTGCGACTTCAACGGTATTATCGTTTGAACCGGAGTCAATAACCACAATTTCGTCCAGCAGCGGATTGCGGGTCATCAATTCCGATTTCATGATGATGATTTCTTTGGCAATGGTCTTTTCTTCATTCAGCGTCGGCAGACACAAAGAAATCGTAAGATTTCGCTTCTTTTTAATATCAATCAGGCGTTGGACATCCGTAAAATCCGAATAATGGAAGGTGTTGTTGATAAGCCAGCTGCTATTCATCACAAACTCCACTGTCTATCGCCATTAACACCCCGATTACCTGTGCGATTCCGGTAAATATGGGTTCGATTTCAATATGGGCATAGGGGTGGTGGTAATCTTCTCCATGGGTAATCCCGAGGGTAACGGCCGGAATTTTTTTGGCCAGAAAGATAGAGAGTTCAGATTCGCTGGGACTGCTGATGGGTTTTAACTCCAGTTTCTCCATGACCGCAAACGCACTTCTAACCAGGGGATGATTGTATTTTAGTCTGGCGGCGCTCAGGTTACCGATTGTTCTCAAGTCCAGGTCGACTTCAAATTCATGGCTGATGCCCGTGATAAGGTCTTTTATATCCTTGTAGACCGATTTGACCATTTTATCTGACACGCCCTGGATTTCGAAACCCAAGGTCCCGTCATAGGGTATAACGCCGTGTTTGAAACCTCCGGATACTTTTCCGATAATTACCCGGCATCGCGGTCGTTGGGGCAGGCGCAGTTCCATGATACGATTGATGACTTCATTGAGTACCAAAATGGCATTGGGTCTGAATTTTTGTTCCCAACCGTCTATGGTTGAAATGTCGCAGTGGACTTCACAGCGGATCATGCCGTCGGAATAATAACTCAGCCCCCCCAGTTCGGCCCCCTCGATACAGACGGCTCCGCGTATAGGTGTGGACCAAGTTTTGATCAGATGCCTGATCCCCCTGAGGTTACCCTTACCGATCGATTGAATAACACCTGCGATGACGATGTCGGATTCAAAACGGAGATTAAGCCGGCGGAATATCTCCGGCAATGACGCCAGAACACCCACCCCCACCGAGTTATCCACTATACCGGGTCCGGTGATCAAATTTTTGTCGATCTTAAAATTATGATCGACATCCGCGCCAAAAAAAGTATCCAAATGGGCGACCACAAAAATGGGCGGTTTGCTACCCGAAGTTCCCCTGATAACGCCGATGGGATTGCGGTATCCGTCGGTGGTGCATTCATCCACCTGTGACTCGGCCAACCGGTCCAGAAAAACCTGGCCCCGTTTTTTTTCTTTGAAGGTAGGGGCGGGGACCTGTCCAATCAGGATTATATTGGTTATGATGGTTTCTTTGATGGATGCTATCGCCTCGATAAAAGAGGGCAGCTGGTCGATGTAATTGTCCATTACGGTCACCGGAAATGGTTGCTAATGAATGGCTATCCCCTAGTATTCTGAAAATGACCTCCT
>CAMYNZ010000090.1:0-10990 GCA_947259865.1 uncultured Desulfobacterales bacterium
CAACGCTCCCTAATGCCTTCAGACAGTGCACGATTTCGCTGCTGATAATTCATTCCGCGATTATCAAAGGTTGGCAGGAAAAACTCCCCGACCCCTCAGGTAATTGAGGTAATTATGACACCCGAATTTATAACCGCCTTCTTTATCGAAGCCATAAAAACTGCCATCATGCTGTCGGCCCCGATGTTGCTGGCCGGCTTGATCGTGGGTTTTGGGGTCAGCCTGTTTCAGGCAGCCACCTCAATCAACGAAATGACAATGACATTTATCCCCAAAATGCTGGCCGTGGCCATCGCCCTGATCATTTTCTTCCCCTGGATGCTGCAGGTGATGATCGACTTCATGCAAAATCTTTTGAACAATTTGCCGGCCTATGTCCGGTAATTTCATTATAAAAACTTTTCACCGAAAAAACATCAATGGCAACCCTTACTGTTAATCTGGCCCAGCTTCAGATTTTTTTTATGATTTTTGTGCGTCTGGCTGCGCTTTTATCGAGCATACCGGTTCTGGCCAGCAAAAATGTGCCGGCGGTATTCAAGGTCGGGCTGGCACTGTCGATAAGTTTGATCCTCTTTCCCCTCCTAAAATTAAATGGCATGCCCCATTTTAACAATGCCGTTGCTTTTGGTCTGGGTATTGCCGCCGAACTGATATTGGGGTTTGCGATCGGTCTGGCGGTCAAAGCCATATTTGCCGGAATACAGCTGGCCGGTAAACTGGCAGGCTACCAGATGGGACTGGCCATTGCCAATGTCCTGGATCCTGCTTCCAGTATGCAGGTGCCGCTTATTTCCCAGGTTTATAATCTTGTCGCCATGCTGATATTTGTGATCATTAATGCCCATCACTGGCTGTTGCAAGCCCTGATCGAAAGTTTTAATTTGGTGCCGCCCTTTGGATTTCAGATCAATCCGTCTTTTGTCGATTACCTGATGCACCTGACTGCAAATATATTCATAATTGCGATAAAAGTCGGTGCCCCTGTCATCGCAGTGCTGCTAATAACCAGCGTGGCACTTGGCCTGATCGCCCGGACCGTGCCCCAGATGAATATATTCATCGTTGCCATTCCTTTAAAAATTGTGATCGGTCTCATGTTTTTAGTTTTCGGCTTTTCGCATCTGTCGACCTACCTCGGTCAGCTTTTCAGCCAACTTGCAGACACGGTTGTCTTACTGCTCAAAATGATAAAATAAAGGGAATAAGTTATGGCTGAAGCCGGTTTTCAGGAAAAAACTGAGAAAGCGACCCCAAAAAAGCGGGCTGACGCCAGGAAAAAGGGTCAGGTAGCTCAAAGCCGGGAAGTTCCTTCGGTATTGATCTTATTGACGGCGCTGGGGGTCTTCTTTTTTGCGGGCACCTGGATGTTCTGGAGCCTGGCGGGATTTATGGGGGGCATTTTTCAAAATATTGCTGTTTTCCGTATCCAGGACGTCGGCACGGCCAGTGTTCTTTTCAGAGAGATTTTTACAGCCGCTGTGACGGTTATCTTACCCCTGATGCTTTTTGTGTTTGTGGCCGGGATTGGCGGCAACGTTGTCCAGTTCGGTTTTTTAATCCATGGTGAAAAGCTATCGCCGCAGATGAAAAGGCTTAATCCGTTCAAAGGCGTAAAGAGGCTCATTTCACTCAGATCCCTGGTAGAACTTGCGAAATCTGTGCTCAAATTGACCATCGTGGGTGGTATTGCCTATTTGCTTGTGAAAGAGGAATTGGCAACGATTCCATCCCTGGTGCAACTGCAGGTGGGAGAGATCGCTGCCTTTATGGGCAGGGTTGCCCTTAAAATATGTTTTTATGTGTGTTTGGTTCTGATCGCTGTGTCCGTGCTCGATTACGCCTACCAGCGCTGGGAGCACGAAAAAAGCCTCAAAATGACCAAACAGGAAATCAAGGACGAGCACAAACAGACCCAGGGTGATCCAAAGATTAAAGCCCGGATCCGCAAGATCCAACTCGAAGTGGCCCAGCGTCGAATGATGGAAGCCATCCCCGAAGCGGATGTGGTTATCACCAACCCCACCCAGCTGGCCGTGGCGTTGAAATTTGACGCAAACGAAATGATTGCCCCCGCTGTAACAGCCAAAGGGGCGGGCTATATCGCCCAGCGAATAAAACAAAAAGCCGAAGAGCATCAGGTACCACTCGTCGAGAACAAGCCCCTGGCCCAGGCGCTATACAAAGCCACCCAAATAGGCGATTTGATACCGGTGGAGCTATATCAGGCCGTGGCTGAAATTCTGGCCTATGTCTATCGCTTAAAAGGCAAGCAGCATTACGTTTAACCGTATAGGCCGCTCTTTCCGAAGATGACAACGCTAGTGCTGGTGTCAAGCAATCCGCAACCAGCGTCAACTATCCATCACTCAATCAGTCCCTCATGTTTACAAAATGTCCGTATATACTGCATATGACACAGTTTTTCCAATGACGTTGCCACCAGGGTCTTAGGCATGAAACCTGCATATAGGTAAAAAGATATCCGGCGGACGCCTGGCCGGAAATATTAAGCGGAAGAAAGCGGGCCTGACATGGAGTTGATTAACTACTCGCGCTATTCGGATCAAATACCACTGGTCACTAAAAACAGCGATATTTTACTGGCGGCCACCGTCGTCGGCATTCTGGTATTCATGGTCATACCGCTGCCGCCAATGCTGCTGGATGTGCTGCTGTCATTTAATATAACGTTTTCCTTAATCATCCTGCTGGTGGCCATGTATATCCTGCGACCGCTGGAGCTATCCTCATTTCCATCCATTTTGCTGCTGGCTACGTTGTTTCGCCTTTCGCTCAACGTGGCCTCCACCCGGATCATTTTGCTGCATGGCAACGAAGGCGCCTTGGCGGCCGGAAAAGTGATCAAGGCCTTTGGCAGTTTTGTGGTCGGGGGCAACTATGTGGTCGGCATTATTGTTTTCCTGATACTGGTGGTCATCAATTTTATGGTAATTACCAAGGGTGCCGGACGAATAGCCGAAGTGGCCGCGCGCTTTACACTGGATGCCATGCCGGGAAAACAGATGAGCATCGATGCAGATCTGAATGCCGGTTTGATCAATGAGGAAGAGGCCAAGTTCCGTCGTTCGGAGATTTCCAGAGAAGCGGAATACTATGGTGCCATGGATGGCGCCAACAAATTTGTTCGTGGTGATGCCATCGCCGGCATCGTGATCACCCTGATCAATATTATCGGAGGGTTGGCCATTGGGGTTTTGCAAAATAAAATGAGTTTTTCCCATGCTGCCCAAAACTATACACTGCTGACGGTAGGTGACGGGCTGGTAACCCAGATACCGGCGCTGATCATATCGACCTCGGCAGGTATTCTGGTGAGCCGGGCCGGTTCTGAGACAAGCCTGGGTCGGGAAATTACCTCCCAGGTTTTATTCCAACCGCGGGCGATCGCCATTGCCGCGGCGGTTATTTTTGGATTCGCCCTGGTGCCGGGTCTGCCGGCAGCACCTTTTGCTATTTTATCATTTCTGGCGGCAGGCCTGGCTTATTTGGTGCATCAGGCCGGTATCCGCGGGGTTGAACAAGCCCAGGTGAAGGCCGCCAAAAAAGAACAGGCCCTGCCGGTCGAGAGATTGGATACCCTGCCGCCGCTTGACACCCTTGCCCTGGAAGTCGGCTATGGCCTTATTCCGCTGGTGGATATGGAACAGAACGGCGAACTGCTGGATCGTATCAAGACCATTCGCCGTCAGGTAGCCTATGAAATCGGTATTATTATTCCGCCCATCCACATTCAGGACAATATGCAGCTCAGACCCGGAGAATATTCAATTTTGCTCAAAGGCAATGAGGTGGCCCGGGGCGAGCTGATGGTGAACTATTACTTAGCCATGGCCCCTGAGTCTGTCCAAGATGAAATCGACGGCCTGGCCACCAAGGAACCGACCTATGGTTTGCCGGCAGTGTGGATAAAGGAAACTGTAAAAGAGGATGCCATTGCCAAAGGCTATACGGTGGTTGATTCTGCAACCGTTCTGACAACACATTTATCGGATGTTGTCAGGCGATATTCTCACGAATTACTAGGCAGACAGGAAGTCCAGCAGCAGCTCGATCATTTGAAAAACAGCCACCCCAAAGTGGTGGAGGAATTAGTGCCGAATTTAATGCCCCTGGGAGCCGTGGTCAAGGTTTTGCAAAATCTTCTCAAAGAGCAGATACCGGTCCGCAACCTGCTGGCCATCCTGGAAACACTGGCAGATTGGGCCCCTATGGCAAAAGATATCGATATTTTGACCGAATATGTGCGTCAATCACTGGCAAGAACCATCACACGTCTCCACCAAACCGCCGATGGACATATACCCGTAATGACCCTGGGCCCCAAAATGGAGACGGCCCTGTCAGGGGCGTTGCAGCGAACGGAACATGGCAGCTACATGGCCGTGGAACCCGCTTTGGCTGAAAAAATTGTCAATCTGATAACGCGGGAACTGCAACAATTTACAGCCTTAAATTATCAACCGGTTATTATGTGTTCAGCACCGGTTCGACCCCATTTCAAAAAGCTGATCGATCGGTTTATTCCCGACCTCATCGTGCTTGCCTACGAAGAAGTGTTATCTACCATAGAAATACGATCACTGGGTACTCTGGAGCTCGCAGATGCAGATTAAAAGGTTTGAAGCCAAAAATATGTCTCAGGCCTTGAATCTGGTCAAACAGGAGCTGGGTTCGGAAGCCGTTATACTCTCAGCCCGCAGTTTTATAAACCAAAAGGGGCTGTTGGGATCATTCAAAAAAAGAGGCGTAGAGGTAACGGCAGCGGTGGACATGCAATATCGAGGATCACGAAAAAAAGACGTAAGGATGAGTTCTGAGCGCTATCGCCGTAAATATACTTCACAGTCAGGGCACCATCATTTGCCCAAGGGCCCAAAATCACTTGACCCACGGCCCGGTCCGGAGCGACCGTTAACAAATCGAACCGGGGCGGCGGATGCGGCCAATAGCCTTCGGCCTTACAAAAGTGAAACCTTTTATCCGTTATACCATTTACTGATATCTCAAGGTCTTGACAAAGCGCTTGCAATGGAAATGATCTCGGAGTTGCCAAATCCAGTCAACCCCGGACAACCTCCTCAACAGGGTTTGATACGCAAACATCTGATCAATCTTCTGGAACAAAAGGGCGTATCCGCCGGTCCGTTGGACTTGGAAGCGCATACCTGCAAAATTGCCGCTTTTATCGGTCAGCCCGGTGTCGGAAAAACGACCACTGTCGCAAAACTCGCGGCGGACCTTTCGCACCTCAAAAATAAAAAGGTGACCCTATTTACCACCGACAGCCACCGCATTGCGGCTGCCGAACAGCTAAGGATATATGCAAAAATAATCGGGGTACCCCTTGAGAGGACTTTCACCCCTGAAGATCTAAAGAAAGCACTGGTTCAACATAAGAATCAGGATCTTATCCTGATCGATACACCGGGACTCGGACTGAGGAACGAAAAAGGTTTGAATCACATAAAGCGACTTGCAGACATGATCCCTTATATTGAAATTCATCTGATATTAGCCGCCACTACCAAAGAACCGGATCTGATTGAAGGTATTGAACGCCTTAAATCCATTCCCGTCAGCCGGTTGATATTTTCCAAACTTGATGAAAGTGTCTGCCATGGCAATCTCATAAATCAATTGGTTCGAACCCGGATACCGCTTTCATATCTAACCAATGGGCAATCGGTGCCTGAAAACATTGAATGCGCATCGCTGGAGGGGCTGGCTGATCTGATTTCTTTGGACGGCCTCGAGACCCATCAAAATTTCAACCCAATCAATGCGCTGCCGAATAAAAATGCCCGCCGGCAAATGGTTAATTCCGGATCCGCAAATTATTTTATCGCCAATCAAAACTCGGATATTTATCATGTCCCAAATTGCAAGTGGAACAGAATGATAAAAGAAGAAAACATAATCGTATTCGAGTCTGT
This sequence comes from uncultured Desulfobacterales bacterium, assembly GCA_947259865.1. The sequence goes on from CAMYNZ010000090.1 coordinate 5,958, forward strand.
GGCCGAAGCAGACAGGAAAATGTTTAAACCCTGTCGATCATGCAGCCCAGATATTCACACCAAAAACCTTCCTTTGGTCAGGGCAGCCGATAAACGCAAATTCGTCCGCTCAAGAGGATAGCTGTTCAATAGGGAGTCGATGATATAATGAAAGCGCCGCAAGGTTCATCCAAAATCATACACTTAACCCCTAGAATCGGAGACAAGCACGGCAGGAACCGTAAGAACCCGAAAGACGATGACCGCTTCGATGGTCGGGTTATTGCCATAACCAGTGGAAAGGGGGGGGTGGGGAAAACCAACATCGTCGCAAATCTGGGTATCGCATTCAAAAGATTGGGGAAAGAAGTCCTCATACTGGACGCCGATATGGGATTGGGAAATCTCGATGTGTTGCTCGGCCTGGCACCCAGATACAACCTGTCGCATGTGATTAAGGGGCAGAAAACGGTTCCGGAAATTATTATAACCGGTCCCGAGGGCATCCATATCCTGCCCGCTTCATCCGGCATTCAAGAGTTGACGAATTTGACCACCGAACAAAAGGTACGGGTGCTGTCTCAGCTCGATGTTCTGGTTGATTCTGTCGATATATTATTGATCGATAATGCCGCCGGTATTTCATCAAATGTAATGGATTTCAATGTCACCGCTCAGGAAATATTGGTGGTGGTCTCCCCTGAACCTACCGCCTTAACCGACGCCTATGCATTGATGAAAGTGTTATCGCTCAAATACTCGGTAAAGCACTGCAAATTGCTGGTAAATTTAGTGAGCAGCAGCCAGGAGGGCAAGGAAATCTATCGGCAGCTAAATTTAGTGGCCAGTCGGTTTCTGGATATTGCCATCGAATACATCGGATGTGTCTCATATGACCAGAGGGTTACCGAGTGTGTAAAGCGACAAAAAGTTGTCAGTGAAATGTACCCGAGTACCACCGCCAGCAGATGCTTTCTATCACTGGCAAAAAAAATATTGAAATCGCCGGTCATGAAAACGCCGGATGGAGAATCAAATTTTTTCTGGGACCACCTCGGACAGAATCAGCTGGGCTGAGATATCGGCCAAGCGGTTCTAGTGAAATTTCAAATGCTGCAACGGTAAATAGACAATTTCAAGCGTGCTGACACCCGGCAGCTGACTTCATCGGGCGAGGATTTCACATTTATGGAAATGGCACAAACGCAAGCCAAGTCTCGAGAAGAATTTAACAACCTCACCAGGGATCAAATGATTCTCGAGTATTTGCCGTATGTAAAGCGGATCGTCAACAGAATCGCGATTCATCTTCCCCCCAGCGTGGATACGGAAGATCTGGTGCAGGTGGGTGTCGTCGGTTTAATTCAGGCTATCGAACGATTTGACCCTACCAGAGACAACAAATTTACGACTTATGCCGCCTTTCCCATAAGGGGTGCAATTCTCAGTGAATTGCGATCTAGAGATTTTCTCTCTCGTTCAAACAGGCGCAAAATACGTGAATTGGAAAAAGCCTATTTAAAGCTCGAACGCAAACTGGGCCGACAGGTTGATGATGACGAAGTGGCCCAGGAGATGGATGTCAGTCTTGATCAGTATTATCGGATCAAACAAATGTCCAGTATATCCTTTATCAGCCTGGAGGAGATAGGTTACTCCTCCAAAAGCGAAAAAGAGCGGATGATGCGCCACCTGACCCAGGATGAAAATGCCGATGTCCTGTCCCTGGCCGGGCTCAAGGAATTGAAAAGCGGCATTGCCGAAGCAATTGAGGAATTGCCTGAAAAAGAGAAGCTCGTAATTTCTTTGTATTATAACGATGAATTAACCATGAAAGAAACGGGTGAGGTTTTAGGCATTACGGAGTCCAGGGTATCGCAATTGCACTCGCAGGCCGTCATACACCTGCGCTCAAAGCTGAGAAAGAAAAAACTGATTGATGATTAAAAAAGAGCGGTAATTTGTCATGGTAGATAAAATAAATTCTCAAAATACCTGGCGTCAGATCACCTCTCCAAGCCGAGTCAAGAAAGTCAAACCACGACCCGACTATAACCGGGACAAGCGTTCTAATCAAAACGGATCCAAGGGCGGCATCAAGAAAGATCGGCGGTCCGGGAAACAGCCAAATCGTGATTCGCCAAATGGCGATGCTCTCGATGATATCGAAAAAAAAGCGGCTGCCGACCTCGACCAGGTCGGGGTTGACGAGCAAAAGAACCGCAATGGCAGGACTCACGGAAAGTTAATAGATATCGTTGTTTAACGGTTGCATCTTTTTATCGCGAGAATGTTACATGGCTTTTTACAGTACCATAGATTTAGCAACGGCGTTGGATGTTGCCGGAATCCTGCTTTGCTGTCTCATTATCATATACTTATTTTACAATAAAATTAAATACCGCAGATTCCTCAACGATGCTCCCATAACCGGCCGCGGCCCTGACGTCAAGGCGGATATTAACTATAAAATGGTCAAACAGCAGGCAGAAAGAATATTGTATCTGGTTTCCGGCACATTGGCCAGCGAGCTTATGATTTTAAAAGAGATGACCACCGCTGAAGGGGCTATGTCCGATGCAACCCGAAGGCCGGTAAAGGGATCCGGGTCGAGCCCGGAAAGCGATACCCCATGCGACCTGCTGGGAACAGTCCCGGTTGGTTGTGAGCCTGACCCCTATGTCGAAGTCACCCAATTGTCCCGGGACGGTCTCAGCCCGCAACAAATTGCCGAAAAGATAAAGCTACCCCTGGGTGAGATTGAACTGTTGTTAAAGCTATATGGGGATCGGTTGTAAATATACTGGCCCATCCTCAAAAAAGCCGCGGGTAATATTTAAAAGATCCGTTTTAACCTGAGCGGCAAATATATCACGACCGGCAATTTTTACCGGCTGCAGATCAACTTTCTCAGCTGAGGGTCAACGGTTGCAATAGTGCTGACTTCATCGGTAATGCTCTAGATATCAGGTATTTCAACGCATTGAGAGATTGGCTCGATCGCCGGTGTATTAAAGGACCCGGTGTTAGGATTCTCGTGCCTTGGTATGTCTCTTGCATAATTTTGCTGAGGAAAAGTTATCTCCACGGACTTTTCTCTTTTCAGTCTCTAAAAAATCGACAACTCTTTATGAGGAGGTTCGGTAATGTACGGTGCAATATACACGGCTGCTTCCGGGGCCCTGGCCCAGGAGAAGCGGTTGACGGTTTTAGCCAATAATATTTCCAATATTAATACAGCCGGCTTTAAAAAAGATATCAGTGTCTTCAAGGTGCTGGATGCAAATGGGGATACGACGGTGAATCCGATAGCCGAAGGCAATTCGCCCGTAGAGGCCAATGCGCCGCTTTATCTGCAATACAGAACCGCAACCGATTTTTCTCCGGGGCCTGTAAAAAAAACCGATAATCCCTTTGATCTGGCTCAAGAAGGTAATGGTTTTTTTTGTGTCCAGACCCCGGAAGGCATGCGCTATACCCGCAATGGGCATTTTACGCTGGATCCCCAGGGCCTGCTTGTAACCCGGGACGGCTATACTGTTATTGGCGACGGCGGCGAGATCAGCATTGACGGTCAAAATTTTGCCGTTGACATACAGGGAAACATATCCGTGGATGGTGCCCAGGTCGATAAACTTCGGGTGGTCGAATTTGCGGATCCGCTGGTTTTAAAAAAAGTAGGCGATACGTTATTTGCAACCACGGACCCGGATGCGATTCCGGACAGTCCCGAACTGATTAAAGTCAGGCAGGGTTATTTAGAACTGTCCAATGTCGATCCGGTGCGAATGATGACTGAAATGATCGAAGTATTGCGCGGCTATGAAAGTTATCAGAAAGCAATTCGAGCGTTGGATGATGCCAGCGCCAAGAGCATAAATGAGGTTGGCTTGGTGGCCTGAAGCATTAAGGCCCTGGATATATTGAACCGACGGCGGGCCACTTTAACATCGGCCCTGGAACCTCATCCAAAGGAGGTAAAATGATACGCAGTTTATGGACAGCAGCTTCCGGTATGCAGGCCCAGTCCCTGAACGTTGATGTCATCTCAAACAATCTGGCCAATGTGAATACCAGCGGATTCAAACGAAGCAAGGCCGAATTTCAGGATTTATTTTATGATACCCTTCGATCGGCCGGGGTGGCTTCATCAGAGGGCACCCAGGTACCGGTCGGAATACAGCTGGGTCACGGCACCCGAACCGCTGCAGTGAGTAAAATATTTTCACAGGGAAATATGCAGCAAACCCAAAACAACCTGGATCTGGCCCTGGAAGGCAAGGGTTTTTTTCAAGTACTCCAACTCAACGGTCAAATAGCGTACACGCGAGCCGGTGCCTTCAAACTGGATGATGTGGGCCGGATGGTCACCGCGGACGGTTTTTTTCTGGAGCCCGAGATCGCGGTCCCCACCGATTCTGTCTCCATTTTCATTGAGATTGATGGAACCGTCTCCGTGCTGCAGGTGGGTGATAGCGAACCCACTGAAATCGGAACGATTGAACTTGCCAGATTTATCAATCCATCCGGGTTGCAGAGTGTTGGCCGAAACCTGTATCTGCCCACCCCGGCATCCGGGGAAGCGCTAACGGGAACAGCCGGCGAAGACGGTTTGGGAACAATTTCTCAGGGATATCTGGAAATGTCAAACGTCAGTGTGGTTGATGAAATGGTAAACATGATCACGGCCCAAAGAGCCTATGAGCTTAACAGCAAAGCGGTTCAAGCCGCTGATGAGATGCTTCAGATGGCCAACAACGTTAAACGATAAGGATGATGATGAAGGGTTTGAAACTTTATACTAAAGGATTTCGATTAGTTGGAATGTCTCTATTGTGGCTGGTGCTGATAGGGCTGCAGGCGACAATGCCCGCTAACATCCGGGCCGGTGAAACCATAAATATTCGGATTTTTGATACGGTTGAAGTCGAAAACGATCAGGTTCACCTGGCAGACATCGCCGACATCAAATGTCAGTCCAGGGAGACAAGCCAAAAAATCGGTGCTTTCATCATCGCAAAAGCACCTTTGCCGGGTAAAACCCGTCGGATCGA
>CAMYNZ010000090.1:10999-19790 GCA_947259865.1 uncultured Desulfobacterales bacterium
CAAAGGTAAAATTTCCCATTCAGTTGCGGCCACTGAGAATATGGCTTTAACGAGTCCGATGCCTTTCTCGGTGCGTATTAACGTCAACGGGCGTCCCTATAAAACCATACGGGCCTGGGCCAGGCTGGAAATCCTGACCCGTGTCGTTGTCACTCAACGACCTATCGGGAGAAATCGCCCCATTACGATGGCGGATGTCAGCCTAAAAGAAATGGACGCTGCCCATCTGTCCGGCAGTACTATCAGCGAATTAAAAGACGTTCTGGGTAAAAGGGCCAAAAGAAATATCAATATCCATACGGTTTTGAGAACCGATCTCATCGAATTCCCACCCGTGGTCAAACGCGGCGATATGGTGCTGATTGTCGCCAGGTCCCAGGGGTTAAAGGTTACCGCCCTGGGCCAGGTCAGGACCAACGGACTGCGCGGTGAAAAGATCAGAGTAGTCAACCTGGACTCAAAAAAAAGCATATTCGCCCGGGTTATGGATGCCAACACGGTTATGGTTGAATTCTAACACCTAAAAAAATGGAGACACCTGATATGAATTATAAATACAATAGAATGCCGCAACGCCTGGTTAGCACTGTAATGACTTTTTTGCTGATACTCTCCCTGTCGGGTTGTGTCACGGCATCCAAAGGGCTGAAGTCCTCCACCGAAGTGCAACCGGCTGAAACCGGCAATACCCGTTTGGCTTCAGCGCAGTCGGTGGATGCGCCGCTGCAATCCGAAGGGTCTTTGTGGCAGGAAAGCGGACCCTTTAATCAATTGTTTATCGATCAAAAGGCTCGTCGGATAGGCGATATTGTTACGATAAAAATCATGGAGTCATCCAGCGCCTCCAATAAGGCCACCACTGAAACTGAAAGAGATTCAAATATACTGGGTCAAATTACGAGCTTTTTAGGTATCGAAAGACGGTTTAACGACCCGAGCTATCCGAGTTTTGATCCTGACCGACTCTTGAATCCCTTTTCGGCCGTTGAGGGTAACATGAAAAGTGACTTTGCGGGGTCCGGGAAAACGACACGCAGCGGCGCCATAACCGCCATTATAACGGCCCGGGTTACGGATGTAATGCCCGGCGGGAATTTGAAAATATTAGGATCACGAGAAGTTGAGATCAACAATGAAAAACAGATAATTACGCTATCCGGGATTATCCGCACCAAAGACATCTCCCCCGATAACATGGTTCTGTCCAACTACATTTCTGATGCTCAAATTTCATACAGCGGTCTGGGGGTGGTCAACGACCGTCAGCGTCCGGGCTGGATGGCGAATATTTTAAACAAGATCTGGCCCTTTTAAAAAACAAAACCAATGCAACACCATAAAAGGTAACGGTCAATGAACAGAATCTTCAAACATCGCATCGGATTCGGCCTCCTGCTGAAAATAACGATGTTGCTGTTCAGCGCGGCTCTCATGATAGCCACTGAAGCGCATACGGCCCGCATAAAGGATATTGCGGATGTCAAAGGTGTGCGTCCGAATCAGCTGATCGGATACGGTTTGGTGGTCGGTCTGGATGGCACCGGTGACAGCAAGCGATCAAAATTCACGGTACAATCCATGGCCAGTATGCTTGAAAAAATGGGCATAACCGTCGACCCCGAGGATATCCGGGTGAAGAATGTAGCTGCAGTGATGGTTACCGCCAACCTGCCGCCCTTTGCAAAAGTCGGCAGCCGGATTGACCTTCTGGTAAGCTCAATCGGCGGGGCTAAAAATTTACAGGGCGGAACCTTGCTGTTTACACCGCTCAAAGCGGCCAACGGTCAGATTTATGCGGTGGCCCAGGGACCGGTAAGCACAGGCGGATTTGCCGTCCAAGGCGGTTCCGGCAGTCAGGTGCAGAAAAACTTTCCAACGGTCGGGCGGGTGATCGGGGGCGCATTGATCGAAAAAGAAATGCCCTCTGATTTCGCCAAAAAGGATACACTGAGCCTTTCCCTGCACGCGCCGGATTTTACAACCGCCTCCCGGGTAGCGCTGGCGATCAACACGGCCCTGTTCGACCATTTGGCGCACTCACCGGATGCCGGAACAATAGAAGTCAGGCTGCCGGAACAATATTTTGGCAAAATTGTTGAATTCGTAACCCTGATCGAAAATTTAAATGTTATCCCCGACACGACGTCAAAAGTCGTAATCAACGAAAGAACCGGAACCGTGGTCATGGGAAACAACGTCAGGATATCAACCATTGCCATTGCCCATGGAAATTTGAGTATTCAAATCAGTGAAAGTGAAGAAGTTTCCCAACCGCTGCCTTTCTCACAGGGCCGGACCGAGGTGACCCCGGAAAGCGATATCATTGTAAAAGAGGGCAGAAAACCACTCTTTCTGGTTGAATCAGGAGTCAGTATCGGAGAGGTGGTTAAAGCATTGAACGCGTTGGGTGTATCCCCCCGTGATTTAATTGCTATTTTCCAGGCTTTAAAGGCTGCCGGTGCCCTGCAGGCGCAACTGGAGATCATTTAATGAGTGATTGGAATGTCTTAAGCTCACGTTTGCCTGAAGCTATAAACATTGAAAGGGGCGACGCTAAGGTGCGGGCCGGTAATCAACCCGGCCCAACCAATGCGGCCCATCAGGACCGGGCCAGGCTCAAGGAAGTCTGCCATGAGCTGGAATCACTATTTATCGGCCATTTGCTAAAAGAGATGCGGGCCACCGTTGCCAAGTCAGGATTTCTTAACGGCGGCAGGGCTGAGGAATTATACACTTCCATGCTGGATAGTCAGCTGGCAAAAGAATTATCGGCCAAAGGCGGCATCGGGCTTGCCTCGCTGTTGCTGGATAATCTCGAAGACAAACCGGCCAAATAAGACAGACGCCGTCGTTGCCGTTTGAGACTGCGGTCGTGCGGGCCCCGGTGGGGAAAATTGTATTGGCCCGGGCCAAAATACCCTCTAGCTTGCTGCGGGTATGATCAGTCTTCGCTAAATTTTGGCAATTACAATAAAACAAAAAACGGTCAAATCCGGGTATAAAAATTAAAGTTTTGAGAGCATAGGCCGATGAAATATGTGTATCATTTTCAATCAAAGGCAGCTGCCAACAAGCTGCTGCTATTGTCGCAAGAAGGTAAATTCCACAATCCTCCAGGGATTATTTGGCAGGCTAAAACCAACCTTGCGGGGATGGGGTCGTGAGGGTGTATGCGGATGGATGCATTGCTGGACAGTTTGCTCAAAGTACTTAAAGCAGAAAACAGCGTTTATCAATCTTTGTATTTAATTCTGCAACAGCAACGCAATGCGGTCGTTGAATGCGAAGTAAATGCATTGAACAAAAATGGGGATACTGCCGAAAATTTATTGTTAAAGCTCGCAAAACTTGAAACGCAAAGAACGAAAGCAACGGCAAGGCTGGCCGCATCTTTAGCCGTGCCGCAGCCGGATCTGACTTTGAAAAAAATAGTCCGATTGATCCATGAACCGTACAGCTCCGAATTGAGAGACGTCAGAGCGGAGCTTATCGCAGTGCTGCAAGGGATCCAGAAAGCCAGCCGTGAAAATCTGGCGCTTTTTAAACACTCACACGAACTGATGCAGGATTCTCTGGCCCTGTTGAGTAAATGTATTCTAAATAGTTCCGTTTATTATCGCAGCGGTAAGATCCAAAAGACAGCACTCAGTGGAACACTTCTTTCAGGAGAGATTTAACTCTAGCGAATATACGGAAAGTGCCAATGAGACATGTGGTTTTGGTCGCAGACATGAAGGTTGCAAATTCGGGTGACGAACTGGTAACGCACGCCCTGGGCAGCTGTTTGGGAGTATTGATTTACGATCCGGTAGAAAAAATCGGAGGCTTGCTGCATGCGATGTTACCGTTGTCAAAGGTGAATCCCTCAAGAGCCGATGCAAATCCCTGCATGTTTATAGATACGGGATTACCGTTCCTGTTAGAAGCTTTTTTTGATGCGGGTGGCAGCAAAAGCAGAATTGTGGTTAAAGCGGCCGGTTGCGGCAATCTACTGGGAAAAAATGAAATGTTTGAAATCGGGGAGCGAAATCATAAGGTGCTGAAACAATTATTAATGGAAAGCAATATCGCGCTCGAATCTGAAGATATCGGCGGTACGGAGAACCGCACGGTTCACTTCGATCTCACATCAGGACACGTAACCCTCAGCAACAGTGGAAGAGAGTGGCAACTATGAACGATTCAAAATTGAATGATATACTGTCCCAATCGGATTCTTTACCGAGTATTCCCAGTGCGGCCGTAAAATTGCTTTCCCTGCTCGATAATCCGGAATCCTCGGTAAACGAGATCGAAGAGATATTGAAATACGACCCGGGCCTTACAGCCAATGTATTAAAACTATCAAACTCGGCCTATTTTGGTCTTCCCCAGAAGATCGGCTCGGTCAAGCAAGCGATCCTTGTGATGGGCACAAAGCGGCTGACCCAGCTGGTGATGGCCTCATGCGTGCACGCCTTAATGGATAGACCCGTAGATGGTTATGAATTATCGAGGGGAGAATTCTGGCGTCACTCTGTGGCAGTCTCGGTTTCGGCAGAGCTGTTGGTGAAAGAACTTAAAATCCCCAGTGTCGATGTGATTTTCACCGCTGCGCTGCTCCACGATGTAGGCAAGATTATAATGGACGAGTTTGTAAAAGAGGAATACAAATTGATTCATGACGAGGTTCAGAAAGGATTATCCTTTGAGCTGGCTGAACAGAAAGTTTTGGGAACAAATCATGCCGAAATCGGTGCCAAAATTTTACAGAAATGGTCCTTCCCCGACGAGATCGTGCTTGCCGTCCGACATCACCATGTGCCGGACGCTGCCGATCCGCTGATGATTGGCATCGGAATTGGAAAGGAAGGACTTCAATACCAGCCGTCGGAGCTTGCAACCCAGCGATTGGGGCTCAACCAAGATCAACTTGAAATCGTGGCCAGCCAGACCCTGCAGTGGGTTGACGAGTTATCAGATGTCTTTGGATGTCACTGAGAACAGAGGGATATGGGTATGTCTAATCTACTCGGTTTATTGGATTTAGGAGGCAGCGGGCTTCTTAGTCACCAGAAAGCCATACAGGTGACCGGTCATAATATCGCCAATGTCAATACACCCGGCTACAGCCGCCAGCGGGTGAATCTGGAGGCTAAACCGCCGATGTCCAATGCCCCCGGGCAGGCCGGGACCGGTGTCAATGTAACCGAGATTCAGAGAATGTATGATCAGTTTTTGGGGGTGCAGATTAATACCGAAAATCAAGACCTGGGAAGATGGGAAGCTCAAAAGGGAGCACTTGAGATAACGGAATTTATATTTGATGAGCTATCCGGGTCTGGTTTGAACGCGGCCATGAGCGAATTCTGGAATGGCTGGCAGGATGTCGCCAACAATCCCGCGGCTTACACCGAGCGGGCAGCGCTTTTATCCAAAAGCAGACTGCTGGCGACAACGCTTAACACGATGTCATCTGAAATACAACAGCAACAGATTCAACTGGATCGCAGCATCGAGTCAGCGGTTAATGAGATCAACCGGATGACAGAGAAGATTTTCGATCTGAATAAAAAAATAAGTGACTTCGAGATCAGTGGTCAAGGCGCCAATGACTATCGTGATCAGCGCGATGAATTGCTCAAAGAACTTTCATCAATGATCGACATCAGCACTTTTGAGGACCGCCGCGGCCAGATAACCGTCTCGGTGGGCAACGGACAACCGTTGGTGGACAGTTCTTATCCCTGGAAATTATCCACTCAGCCCAATGCTTTTGGCCACGCAGATGTAATCTGGATGGACAACGACGGTAACACCGTCGATATTACCCAGGATATTTCCGGAGGAAGGATAATGGGCTGGCTTCAAACCAGAGATACCGACCTGGTGGATTATTCGACCCGGCTGGATACTCTTGCGGGTGAGATGATTGTTCAGGTTAACTCGCTTCACACCGGCGGGTTTGATTTAAACGCAACCGCAGGAGAAGTTTTTTTTACGGGTACTTCGGCTGCTGATATCAGCCTGAATCCAAATATCGACAGTGACGTGAATTTGATTGCCGCTGCCGTTGCTCCGTCGGGGATTCCCGGAGATAACCACAATGCCATTGCAATCGCGAACTTACAGCATGCGCTGGTGATGAACGGCGGGTCGGCAACCTTTGATAGCTTTTACAATTCGATCGTTTCTGATGTGGGCCAGGGCCTAAAAACCGCCGGTGACTATTTTGAGCATCAATCCACCATCACAGCCAGCCTCGAAAATTATCGGCAGTCTCATTCAGGGGTTTCGCTTGATGAAGAAATGTTGAACCTGGTTAAATTCCAGCACGCTTATGACGCTGCAGCCAAGCTTATCAGCACGGTGGATGAGCTGCTTACGACGGTTGTGAATATGGTATAAACAGGAGGGGCAATGCGGGTAACAAATAAAATGATGACGGACAACATAACCGTCAACCTTTCAAGACAAATTCAGCAGCTATATGAGAAGCAAAAAATGATTTCTTCGGGCAAAAAAATCCACCGTCCCTCCGATGATCCCGTCGCTGCCGGGAAGGTACTGGATTACCGCAAAACCCTTGCCGCAATTGAACAATACGGGCATAACATCACATTGGGAAAAACAAGGCTTGAACTGAGTGAAACGGTATTGGATGAGACCTACGAACTGCTGAACAGCGCCATAAATATGGCAACCGATGAAGCCTCCGGCCCTCTGGATACCCGGCCAACGACCCTGGCAGGGATTAAAACCCTTCGTGACCAGATCGTCCATCTGGCCAACAGCAAGCTGGGAGACAATTATCTGTATTCAGGCCATCAAACGGATACGGTTCCCTTCTCGCATCAAATTGAAATCAATGGCGCTGTTCCGGGTGACATTGTATTCGGACTGGCCACCGATGCTACCGATGCGCTGATCGAGATCAGAGATGCCACCGATACGATTGTCAGAACCATCAGCCTCGGCGATGGAATTACTCCCGGCAGCGCAGGCACGACCGGTATTAATACCGTTGCCTGGAACGGTCTTGACAACGGTGGCGGCGCTCTGCCGGATGGTATTTATTCTTTTTCGCTGACCGCTTCAAATGCCGGCCTCCAGGTCGTCGACTATGAAACTTACAACGGGGATAACGGTGACTTCCGTGTAATTGTGGGAGATAACCTGGATGTGTCCATCACCGCCAGCGGGAGTACAATATTTACGGATATATTTTATCGTCTGAGTCAGGTACAGCAGGGTTTGCAGGATCCGGACCCGGCAACCGGCAATGCGCTGCTTTCAGCGGCCTTGAACCCACTAGAAAGCGCCCATAACCAGCTAAAAACCATACGGGCCGAAGGGGCCGTTAAATATCAATATCTGGAAACCACGGAAAGTCGATATACAAAATTGACCTTGAATGTGGAGGACATGTTGTCAGCTGCCGAAGATATCGACGTGACCCAAGCAATTGTTGAATTGCAAAGTATGGAAACGGCCTATGAAACTTATCTGGCCACGATAGCGCGTATCATGCAGCCCAGCCTGGTTAACTTTTTAAGCTAGAACAGGCGTTAGATATGACAAAAAAGCTTCTGTTTACCTGTCTTGCAATACTGTTCTTCATCGTTTATGTGCCGGCGTGTCTCGGCCTGAAAACCGAAGACATTGTTAGATTGAAGAAAGCCGGTCTGGAAGATGAGACCATCCGGCTGCTCATTCGAGAAAAAACCTTGGAAACCGGCGCGTTTACGACCGTAGAAATTTTGGCGTTGAAGAAAGCCGGCCTTAAAGATCAAACGATCCGGCTGTTGATAAAGGAAAACTCCGCTTTGAAAGACCGGGAGCCGATGGTGTACGGCAGAGATGTACGACCCCTAAAATTGACATCGGCACAAGACATTATCCGGCTAAAAAATGCCGGTGTGAGCGATGAAATCATCACAGCTATTGTAAGCGGATTAAACAGTCAAAACGCGGATGATCAAGCAAAAGCCTGGCAGATGCTCGAGGGACTTGAAATTCGGATAGATAAGCGTGATACCCAATAACCCGCCAACCCGCTGAGCCAGTGGACGCAACACCTGCTAAATGATCGATTGCCATCGTTGTGAAAATTATTACGTCACCTGGGATAAACACATGCCTCACGGCTGCAAGGGTATGGGGTTCAAAAGCCGGCATCTTCCAGCGGATGTTGTTCGAAAGTGTTCACAGGGCCTGGATTGTCAAATGTACCGCAAAAAGAAAAGACCCGGAAATTCACGTTAGCAATTGGGCGCTCGGTCCTCTCAACCCGGGTGTCTGGTATCTTTTGGGGGAAAAATATAAAAAATCTAAAGAGGATTTTTTCTATACCGGCTTTTTGAGGTTAATTTGAAGACCATGTTTCGCAAAATAGAAACCGAACCTGTTCAATCGGGGCAGTTATCTTCAGGGCAGCTGAGGATTGAGGACCAAAATAATTTTTTGCTTCAGGTTATCCTGAAATTATTGCTTTTTCTCAAAGATTTTTCACTGGACCTCAAGGAAATAAAAGCCGACGAATACAGACAGGATCTTGAAACACTAAAGGCTATATTTGTATCCCCGGATAAAACAAAGAAGGCCAAATCTTACTTCAAGAAACGCCAGAAGAAGATCGTCTCCTTCATTCATCGTCAAAAAAACTATCTTCGTGATCGGGAAAAGGAGTTCAGGGATATTATCGATCTTCTGACCCAGGCACTAACGACACTGGACACGGACAACGAAGCCTTTAATCAGAAAATTTACACCCATAGTGAAAAAATCGAACAGATAACCCTGCTCGACGATA
>CAMYNZ010000091.1 GCA_947259865.1 uncultured Desulfobacterales bacterium
GGGAAAAAGGGGCGTTTAAGGTTGGGGTGCCAGAAGAAGGTATTCTTGGCTGCATTACCTGTTAAGCCGTTTTTTAGGCTGATACTATATAATATGCTATTTAATAAGCAATAAATTAGCTTTTTCCGGCCCCATCGACTGGGTGAACCCCTCGAGGACTGCAATCAGCGTTTGCGAGTTATAGCAGGAGACTCCACCTTCTTGAGTCTCAGGATTTAGTGAAATTGTATTGGTGGATCCAATCCGAAATAAATTGGAAGAATTGAAATTTAGGATTTATAGCCGGAAGATAACATCTTTATGATTGGCATATAGCGCCAAACAACCTTAATTTTATGTCGTACAGGTTGGAGAGTACCAGATATCTGCACGATCGGCAAACAAATTGTCATGAAGCTGAAGCGTAATGGCTGTTGGTAATGTATTAGTCCTCCAAAGCTATTTCCCTTTTTTTGATTTGTTGGAAGCCACGAAACCAATGGATTCCCTCTTTCCGCTAAGTTTCGGAGCATCAATCAATTTTCTTATTTCTCGGACTATTTCCACCAATATCTCGTCATGATCACTCACACGCTTCTCCAATTGGGCGAATTTCTTTGACAGCCTTTCATTTGTTAGAACCATTTTGCGAAGACGAACAAATGCCCTGACTATAAAAACACTCATTTTAATCGCTTGTTGAGAACTCAGCACGTTTGCTGCTTGCAAGGCACCGTGCTCCGTGAAAACCAATGGGGGTTTTCGCCGACCACCCCAACCGGAAGTTGATGTCGCAATTTGCGATTTCAAGTTGTCAAACTCATCTTTGGTCAATTGGAACATAAAATCATCAGGAAACTTATGGATATTCCGACGGACTTGTTCGTTAAGGCGCCTAGTTTCGACGCCATACAACGCTGCAAGGTCTGAATCCAAAATGACTTTCTCGCCACGGATAATAATGATGGTGCTTTAGCTGAGGTTGCTAGACAAGTAGGCGTCACAACTTCAGCCAGATCAAAAATTATGTTAAGGGCTTATCATCAAGTCAACTCAGTCAATTACGTCCCCTAATTTCACTAATTGGTAGGTGAATTCAAATTCAAAGTGCACCACATAAATAAATAGCGGACATGACAGGCGATCTGGTAAAGTGAGGAAGCACCACCAACCCCACAACCAGAAGGAGCCCATCATGTCCTATTGTCATTTATCATCTCAGGAGCGATATGTCATCTCCCATTTAGTTCTTTATGGATTATCTTTGCGAGAGATCGGCCGGCGTCTGAAGCGTCACCATGCGACCCTCAGCCGTGAGATCAACCGTAACCGGCCCACCTATGCCGATGATGCTGTTTACTGCTATGATGCAGCTCAACACTATGCTGATCATCGAAAAGTTAAAGCGCATCATTGGCGCAGAAAGTCTAACGCCCAACTCGTGCACTACGTTCAACAAAAACTCTTCGATGATTGGTCGCCGGAGGAAATCTGCGGCCGACTGATTGCTGACTACCCCAAAAACGATCTGATGCGTGTCAGCCACGAAACCATCTACCGCTGGATTTATGCCGACGCTGTCAACGGCGGTGACATGTATACCCATCTTCGGCGGCATCATAAAAGGCGCCGCAAACAACGTCGCTACGGTTCGCTTCGCGGTTTGATCCCTGGACGGGTAAGCATCTCCCAACGTCCAGAAAAAGTTGACAGTCGAGCGCGTTTCGGCGACTGGGAGGGCGATACAGTGGAGGGGGCTAAAGGCAGTGGCGCGATCGCCTCCCACGTTGAACGTAAAAGCCGCTATCTTATCGCTGCCAAACTCTGTGACAAAACAGCCAATACAATGACCCGTGCCTCGGCCAGGGCATTTGAGCGTATTCCAAAGTGGATGCGAAAAACCCTTACGGTGGACAACGGCAAAGAGTTTACCCAGTTTAAACAGCTTGAAAAGCTAACCGGTTTCTGAGGAAAAAGGGGGACGTCCATAAAATTATAGCTTTCTCTTACCTGTTATTTGTGTTATGCGGCATTTATGCAGAGTAGAATAGGGGAGGCATTACACTTATTGACTAACAATTTATCAGCATTGACACCGGGAGGATTCCCACTATCAATATCAATTCTAAGCTAACCTGCTTGTCATTTTATTTACCCTCACTTATAAATAAGAATCAAAAACAAACCTGACCCATTTATTTTTCTTTCTTTGAAGCACGCGTAAATTTCTAAAAGTGGTTATAAGATATTGCCAATAACAAAATGGTAAAAAAGAGCTGTATATGTCAAAAGTAATTACGGCAATTGGATATTTTCTGATTTTAATATTTGTTTTTGGTATAAATTCAAGCGGGTATTCAGCCGGACTTTGTCCCCCAGATTGTCCCAGCACCACTTCTACTTTTCCAGAAGACGTGCAATACCCGGATAGCATGATATTCAAATGGGCTGCGGATAATCCTCAAACCATCACCCCCGGCAGATCGGTAATTGTAAAAGTAGAAGGCGGGTTTCCCGGTTATACGTGGCAGGTAAGCGGCGATGGATATAGCTTAACAGAAAGTGAAACAACAGGTGTCTCCAATACCCTGAATGCGGATGTTTCAGCATGTGGAGAGGTTACAATCACAGTATTTGATTATCAACAAAAGCATGTGCAGGGAACCGTCAGGACTTTGGATGAAACTTTTGGTTGGGATGAGGTCAACAGTCCAATTCAATTTCCTTCCAAAACAGGGTCTGTAGATGTTTACGTAACCGGCGGTCAAGGACCCTATACCTGGGAGGTGAACAATGGTTTTACTCTCGCATGTACGAGCAACTGTGGAACGAGCAATACGGTGTCTTCACAAGGAACAAATTGTGTTGTGGAAATTACGGTTACCGATGGCTGCGGGAACCAAACAACCGGAGAGGTTCGTCGCCCAGACGGATATTGGGGCCCTGCCAACCCAGGAACGTGCTACCGATATAAACTGCCAACCTGTTACAACCGTGGTTGTAACAGTAATACTATTACCGTTGAAGAACCAGGCCACAAAGTTGAATTTCGCTGCTGCGATTATAGAGGGCTTCCGGAAGTTACCGGGAAATGTAAAATCGATGGCGTCCCTGACGGATTCGAGTTTACGGCAAATATTGCCGATTGTAACCTTTCCGCCTCTTGTTACAATAATTATGATCCCGGCATCTTCAGCCTGTATATATATAAATGGACCTGCTTCTAATGCCGGCTTAATTATAGATATTGCCGGCGCCTTACCTTAGATCTCAGCTTCAAAAATAGGGGACGTATTATACTTTTGAACTTTACTCTTCTATCCAAGAATAATGATGTTCTTAAATAATTTTTTTCCTCGCCTTAAAACTTGCCAACAATGGTCGATGAAAATTTAAGTCGTCATGCCAACCAGGCTACGCTTATCAGAAGTTTCTTTACCGCCCCAAACATTTGAGACATTGGGTAAGAATAATCCAAGCTTAGTTGTCAAATAAGTTAAAAAGTATAATACGTCCCCTATTTCATCCCCTAATTTGCAGGTTAAGTTCAAAAGTATAATACGTCCCCTATTTTGGTTGCAAACAAAATTTGTAACCATTAATTGATTGCCTGTAACCTTTTGTTACTTATCTTCGTCTTACGTAAAAAACATCTGGTCACTGGGAGATTTTTGTGAGAATGAAGTGAAAATGGGAGGTGATAAATGCCGGTTTATTTAAAAGACATCAATGAGTTTCCTGAACTTGAGGGATTAAAATCCGTTTTAATTATTCCCTGTCGATTCTGTCCGGCTGCCAGTATGGCCGTGAGAAGAAATGAACCTTATTTTGAATTCTTTCGGAGACTTTTAAAGACAGCGTCTTATGAGCAACTCATAGAAACTATTAAATCTAATTTGGAAAAAAAGGGTGTCAAAACAGATGTTTTTAAGAGTAAACTGCTTCACCAATTTGTTGTTTGTATGTGGACTTCAAGGCGTCGAAAGAAGTTATTGGAACGTGCAAGCAAATATGAAGCTCTGTTGGTATTGGGTTGCGAAGCTGCGGTCCAAACGATATACGATTCGGTCAAATCGACATCTTGCAAAGTGTTCCAGGGCATGAGATCCGAAGGCATTATGAGTATTAAACCGCTATTCCACCTGCCCGGTAACATATCGCTTGAACTAAATAGTATAACTCCGCTAATTCATCAGGCCAAGAATTCCGAACCGTGGGTTAGCCTTTGATCCAGGGGGGATAGGGGAGGTAATGTCGACGATTCGAATTTTTCTAAATCGGTCTGCCGTTGCTACATAGGTGCATCAAATGCTTTTGCGTATCCGGTAAGCTCGACATATCCCACGCCATCTACTTTGATATCCTTTACGGTTCCGCTCAGCGAAACACTGCCTTCCCAGTAGGTGACGCCGGTGCTTGCGGTTGTCTTCATTTCCTGGTCGGCCAGGTTGGATGTGATCGATACATCCAAGGACAGGGGCAGTACCTTTAGTTGCCAGCGTGAGGGATAGATCCCGCCCGAGTCGGGGCTTTTCCAGGTGTCCAGTACCTCTATTTTAAAATCTTTGCGGGTCAAGTGGCGGCTGTTAGCGGCCGGGTCCACAAAGGTACCGCTGGAGGCGGCGTTAATGGTGCCGTCTTTTTGGCGCAGCAAATATATCATGACTTCGGTGCCATCGGAAAGTATGAGGCTGAACCAGTCCCAGCCTTTGATTTCCGGCTCCAGGGGTGCGGTGCTGAATTCATGATCCATCCAGCTCAGGCCCTCCACCGCAATGCTTTTGCCATCTAGAGTCAGATCGCCTTTTGTTTTCAGACGGGTAAATGAATAGTAGCAACTGGCACTGTCCGGTGATCCCCCTTTGCGACTGTAACCGGCTTCACCGTGCAGAACAGGTTTTTTTTGCGGTGTTAACTGCAGGTCAAAAGCAAATGAATCGGTAGAGGTCTTCAGGGCCTGCATTGCGGGACCGATTTTTGCGGACCAGTTTTTAAGATGCACAGTGGTGATTTGGTTTTGATTGCGGGCGACACCCGCCAGACCCAGAGCCCCCCGGGCAACGTCCTCCACGGCCAGGTGGCGACCGGCGGACAGATCCGACACGGCGGCATGCGCCAGATAGATCTGCTGGGTGCGCCATTTGGAAGCCGGTTTGGGCCAGTGGTGGTCGGCCCCGGGTGGGCTGATTTGACTGCGAAAAAAAGTAAGTTGATATCCGTAACGGCTGCCGTTTTCTGAAGCCAGATTGCCGGTGTAATACCACCACTCGGTACGAAAACCCGGATGCGAGCCGTGGTCTGCGGGAAATGTGAGATGACACGGTCCCGTCACCTTCAAATACCCGTTTTTGTCGGCCGCCCGCATCTTACTCGGCACACCAAACAGAATAAAAACCGCTAACAACAGTATTCCAGCTCTGCTCCCTTTTAAATTAAGTATATGGTTTTGCAAAATTCACTCTCTATTTGGTGTTGGGTTCGATAAGATCGGTTTAAGAAGTCTTGGTTCGGTTTGATCCGCCAGAGATCTCCGGCGGACAAGTCCGCCAGAGATCTTTGGCGGATTGCTCGCACCGGCGCTCACAAAACATTTTCAAACCTTATAGTGAAAGCAAGGTCTATTTTTTGATCATCTTTCCCGCAGCAGCGTGGCCGGGGGTTCCCGGAATACAAGCCGGATGGCCGGCAGCGCTGCCAGCAGGGCAGTTAAAACGATCAACGGCAGGGACAAGGCCAATGCTTTCAGATCAACTCCGTACAAAAACGTCCAGCCGAAAGACTGGCGGTTTATAACAAAAACCAGCAGGTAGGAAAGGATAAGCCCGCAGACAACACCGGCCGTTTCACCGGCTATCACCATCAGGATGCTTTCCCAGAATATCATGGTGCGAATTTGCCTGTAGCTGGCACCTACGGCATAAAGGGTATTGAGCTGACGGGTTCTTTCCAATACCAGAACCGCCAGCGTTGTTGTGATCCCCAGAGCCGCTATGACCAGGGCGATAAAGAGAAGCACGGTCGTTATGGCAAAGGTTTCATCAAAGACTTTTAATATCGACTGGCGCAGTTTTTGGCCGCTTATCATTGATAATTTGTCGCCGCATTTATCGATTATTTCCCGGCGCAGGGCCGACACGGCTGCGTCAAGATCCTGGTTTTGATCGCGCAAGAAAAACCGTACGCCGCCCCATTGGGGATCGTGAAAGCGTGTTTTGAAATGGGGCAACGGGTAAAAAACCACCCCGCCCTGGGTACGATAATCTCTGACCACCCCCAGAATCGGAAGCACCACCAAAGATGTTTCAACCTGCGCCTGAAAAAGATCGCCAACTGTCAATCCCGTTCGATTGGCGAATACTTCGGAGACGATGACTCCCTCACCGCTAACCAGGCGGTCGGTAATCATTTCGGCTGGGCCTTCCAACCACACGAACGATCCGTATCGCAAAAATACGTCAATATCCGACACTTCGAATTCGTAGGGAAACTTTCCGTAGTTTAAAAAATAACGCCGGTTGGGAACCATATCCACCGGTGCATCCAGGGTTTTTAGCACCTGGACGACCTCAGGGGAAATAGGGTACCGGAACTGGTTGATTTCCCCCATTTTGGTGGTGACAAACAGGTCGCCACTCACGGTCTGGTTGGCCCATAAGGTTACCGTCTGTCGGAAACTGTGGATCATGATGACGAGTGAAACAAAAAGCGCAACAGCGGTAATCAGGGCCCCGACCGAGATCGCCGTCCGATTGCCGCTGTCACGAATATAACGGCCCGCGAGATAGGCCGGTATGCCGCCCAGGCGCCGAGAAATTGGCGAGAAGGCCTTTGCGATCTTTTCCAGCATCCAGGGTGACAACATGGCAAACCCGGTAAACAGCAAAAGCGTGGCAATATAACCCGGCAGCGGCAAACCGTCGTACCCGGGGAGCTGTGATAAGGGCCACACCAATACAATGAAGACCATACCGCTTGCGGCCATTTTCAGGGCGGATGTATCAACCCGCTGGCCGTGCCGGGCGAATGCCAGTGCTTCTTTGGGGGTTACCCGCATGGCTTCCCGGGCGGGCTGGAAGGCGGCCAGAATCGAAATAAAAACGGTTACGATAAATGATAAAGATATTTCCCAGGCACTGAGCGTTAACTGCTCAACCTGAACTCTGACAAACAGGGTGGATATCGTCTGGCTGACACCCTGGAGCAGGTACTTTATAAAAATACTGCCAATGGGTATGGCTAAAAGCCATCCGATTAATCCGAAAACGGCGCCTTCGGTCAAGAAGATCGCAAACAGCAAACGGGCAGATGCACCGGTAGAACGCAGGATAGCCAGTTCATGACGACGGGAGGCCGCGTTCAAGGCGACCAGGCTGTATACCAGAAACATGCCCACAAAAAGGGATGCAAAACTTAATATCGACAGGTTGAGCTGATAGGAGCGGATCATGGCTTGACCGCTTTCCCGTCGCGCGGAAGGCGATGATATGATGGCACCCTCCGGCAGCACCCCGGCTAAGTTCTGCAGATCCTTCTGGCTGGTTTCCGGCTTTAACATAAGATCGATACGGTCAATTTTGTCATAAAGACCGGTGAATTCCTGGAAGGAGGCGATGTCGGTGACCGCCATGCGCCCCCCCTCTGCCAGGGCAAGACCCCGGGGTGCCAGCACCCCGACAATCCGAAAATTTACGGTTTGGCGCGAATGTTCCAGGGTTATTTTATCTCCGGCGGTATGGCCATAGGCACGGGCCAGCGGTCTTCCCAAAACCAAGGTAAAGGGTTCCTTGAGCAAATCCAGCCACATGGTAACATCGCGATCCCGGGATTGGGCAACCTGCCAGCTGCGCAAGGGGCGGTCGATGATAGGGTCAATTCCGATCAGTAAAAACGGTTCTGTATCCTGGCCGGAGTGTTTTACATAGGCGGATATCATTGCTGAGGCACTGCCAACGGAGGGGTGGGTGATGATGGCGGATACAAGCTTTTCGGGCAAAAAGCCTCCCGGTTGGACCAGCACTTTGTCTGCCCGACCGGCGATTTGGTTCATGCTCCGAGTAAAAGACTGCAGCGAGGCATTAACCGAAAGACGCACGCTGGTAAAAACAGCCGCTCCCAGGGCGATACCCAGTAAAACCAATGCGGCCTGCAGGCGGTGGTTTTTAATATGACGCAGACTAAACCAGTTGAATAAATGAAAAAAGAAAACTAAATGTCGCATGTCATATCTGTTATCAGACCGTCTTTGAGGCAAATTTGCATCGTGGCGATAGAATCGGCCAGGTCACTGTGGGTGGCAATGATAACTGTGCGCTGCCACCGGCGGTTTAATTCGGCCAGCAATTGAAAAACGATTTGTCCGTTGCGGCTGTCAAGATTGCCGGTGGGTTCGTCGGCCAGAACGATGGACGGGTCGTTTATCAGGGCCCGGGCGATGGCTGTTCGCTGCATCTCTCCCCCGGAAAGCTGCGCCGGTCGATGGGTCAGGCGGTCGCCAAGGCCGAGCCATTGCAACAAATTATGGGCCCTGGTTTTTACTTTTTCATACAGTTCACCGGCAAGCAGTGCCGGAAGACAGATATTTTCCAGAACCGAAAGGGTAGGCAGCAAATTGAAATTTTGAAAAACCATGCCGACAACCTCACGGCGAAAACGCGTAAGCTGGGCTTCGGGGGTTTTGGTGAGATCGTGGCCGGCAACGTGTAATTCACCGCCGGTGGGGCGATCCAGACCGGACAGCAGGGACAATAAGGTGCTTTTTCCGGATCCGCTGTTGCCCTTGAGGACGACCAGTTCTCCGGTAGCAATCTCAAGATCGGCCCGGTCGATCCCGATGACAGACCGGTCCCCCAGGGAATAGACCCGTGTCAAGGCTTTGGTTACAATTATCGGCTGAGATTCGGGTTGCGGCATTTGGGGCTCAGGTTTTTGAAGGCATTAATCATCCAAACAACCTTTTCAATAGCATGCCGCACAAAAGATTTCAAAGGTTCTCAAAAGTGCGGAAAAAAAACTCAGGGTTATTATAGGTGGCGTGCCGGGCGTATTCAAAGAGCCGCGGCCGTCGTGTTCTGGCTTTTTATCAGCATGGTGGCCGGATCTATCAGAAGTGGCGGTCCCTGGGTCGGGATGTTGCCCCCTTTTAAGGCCGTGATATGAATTTCCTCCCCTTTGGGTTGCAGCTGGATAGCCATTTCAAACATATCGGCAATCTCTTTTAGCTGAGCCGGCAGGCCGTCGTCGTCGGGTTCTTCGTGGCGGTGGGTTCGCACCGTAAACCAAATCTGAAAAGCATATTTTTGGGCCAGTGTTTTCAAATCCAAAAATGATTTCCTGCTGGCTGCATCAAACGGCAGGCCATCAACAATCATCATCTGGGGGCTAAAGATTTGCTGTTCCGTCAGATCGGTTAACCGTTCTTGCAGTCGGGGAACACTAAAACCTTCCACCTTGAAGGTCATGATAAACCGATGGGGCAGCAATGATTCCCAGAGCTCTTCGACCTGTTTCAAATTATATTGATTGGCAATATGATGAAAAACTTCCTGGTACCAGAGGTTGACCTTCTGAATGGGATCATTCAGGCTGATATGCAGGACATTTTTGCCTTTTAGCAATGAATTCAGTGATATCTGAACCAAAAACGCCGTTTTACCAACACCGGCCCTTGCCAATACGGCTCCGAATCCCCCCTGGGGGAAGATTTCCTCGGACTCGCTGCCAATCAATCTCAAAGGATTTCGAAGGATCAAATCAGTTTTCAGCATGCCGGAACTCCTTTCGTTAAGCAACCGCCTTTTTTTCCGTGGCTGCTTTTTTCACCAGTGTTTCGGTGATCGATTGAGGGACTTTTTTATAAATTAAGAATTCCATGGTGAACTGCGCTTTGCCCTGGGTCAAGGATCTTA
The DNA here is from genome assembly GCA_947259865.1 of uncultured Desulfobacterales bacterium. Next base: position 9,885 of record CAMYNZ010000091.1, read on the forward strand.
AAACCGTGGAGTAGCCGAACATCTCCGACAACGGCACCTGGGCTTCGATAACAGAGGTCAGCCCCTCATCCTGAGAGCCGACAATCACACCCCGGCGCTGGTTCAAAGAACCCATGACCGCGCCCTGAAATTCGGTGGGGGTCTCAACCACCACCTTCATAATCGGCTCTTGAATTACCGGACTGGCTTTGGGATATGCCTCTATAAATGCACCCCGGGCAGCCACCTGAAAAGCCAGCTCAGAAGAGTCAACCGCATGGGAAGCACCGTCGGTGATGACGACCTTAATACCTGTTACCGGAAATTCTAATTTGGGTCCCTTGGCCAAACACTCTCGGAATCCTTTTTCACAGGCCGGGATGAATTTGCTCGGAATCGATCCGCCGCTGATCTTGTTTTCAAATACAAAATCTTCTCCGGTCACCGGTTCCAGATATCCGGCAATTCGGCCGTACTGTCCGGCGCCCCCGGTTTGTTTTTTGTGAGTGAAATTAAAATCGGCCCGCCGCGTTATGGTTTCGCGATAAGCGACCTGGGGTTTGCCGGCTTCGACCCGGGCGTGGTATTCCCTGCGCATGCGCTCCAGGTAAACCTCAAGATGCAATTCACCCATCCCCGATATAATTGTCTGTCCTGACTCTTCGTCCGTGCGCACACGAAAAGACGGATCTTCTCTGGCCAGTTTACCGAGCGCCACACCCATCTTATCCTGATCGGACAGCGTTCTGGGTTCGACCGCTACAGAAATCACCGGATCCGGAAAATCCATGAGTTCCAGCATAATCTTATGGTTCGGGTCACACAAAGTATCACCCGTGCCAACATCCTTAAGCCCGACAGCCGCGGCAATATCCCCGGCTCGAACCTCTTTCAATTCCTCTCGCGAATTGGCATGCATCTGTAATATACGGCCAATACGCTCTTTCTTTCCGCGGACCGCGTTGTAAACCGAATCACCCGCTTTTAACACGCCCGAGTACACCCGGAAGAACGTCAGATTACCGACGAAAGGATCGGTAGCAATCTTGAACGCCAGCGCAGCAAACGGTGATGA